>CALXAS010000052.1 GCA_944386315.1 uncultured Clostridia bacterium
CTAGAGGATGCAGAAATTGCTATTATTTGTATGAATTCCACTGCTGGAACAACTAAAGTAGTAGTAGATGCTTTAAGAGAGCAAGGCGTAAAAGCTGGTCTTCTAAAACTTCGTGTATTTAGACCATTCCCAGCTGAAGAAATTGCAAAAGCTGTTTCTCATGTAAAAGCTCTTGCTGTTTTAGATAAAGCAGAAAGCCTAAATGCTTGTGGTGGAGCTTTATTTACAGATGTTACTTCTGGTTTATATACCAATGGTATGCAAGTTCCTACTGTAAATTACGTTTATGGTATTGGTGGTAGAGATACTACTACAAAAGAAATTGAAGGTGTATACCATGATTTACAAGAAATTGCATCTACTGGAAAAGTAGAGAATCCTTATCGTTATTTTGGATTAAAAGGAGGTGCTAAATAATGGCTTATAATGTAAAAGAAATTGTTGCTAATAAACCAGCAAGATTTACTGCTGGACATAGAATGTGTGCAGGTTGTGGTGCTCCTCCTGTTGCAAGAATGATTATGAGAGCATTAAAAGAAGAGGATCATGCTGTTGTTTCTAATGCTACAGGATGTATGGAAGTTTCTACTTGTATTTATCCTTATACTTCTTGGACCACTTCTTATATTCACACTGCTTTTGAATGTGCAGCTGCTACTTGTTCTGGTGCAGAAGCTGCTTACAAAGCAATGAAGAGACAAGGAAAATTACCAGAAGATAAGCATACAAAATTTATCACTTTTGGTGGAGATGGAGGTACTTATGATATTGGTATTCAATCTTTATCCGGTGCCATGGAAAGAGGTCATGATATGACTTATGTATGCTACGATAATGGTGCTTACATGAATACAGGTATTCAACGTTCTTCTGCTACACCTCGTTTTGCAGATACTACAACATCCCCAGCAGGTGATGTTATTCCTGGTAAAATGCAATCTAGAAAAGATTTAACAGAAATTATGGCATCTCATCATTTACCATATGTTGCACAAACCATTGGAGTAAATAATTTTAAAGATTTATATGAAAAAGCTGAAAAAGCAATTTACACAGAAGGACCAACTTTCTTAAATGTACTTGCTCCATGCCCTAGAGGATGGGGTTATCCAACAGATATGTTAATGCAAATTAACAAATTAGCAATAGATACTTGCTATTGGCCTTTATATGAAGTAGTAGATGGTAAATATAAAATTACTTATAAACCTGCTAAAAAGCTTCCTATTGAAGAATTCTTAAAACCACAAAAAAGATTTAAACACATGTTTAAACCTGGCAACGAGTGGATGATAGAAGCTTTCCAAGAGGAAGTAGATAAGAGATGGCAAGCACTATTAGATTTAGAGGAAATGTCTAATAAAAATAGCGAAAATGCTTAAATAAATTCTAAATGGAACATTGCAAAGAAACAGAGAGCATTAAATGTTCTCTGTTTTTTTACAAATTATTCACATAAATTTTATAGTAATTTAGATTAATTCATGATATACTATTAGTAAATTTTTGAGAAAGGAGATTAAAAAATGGCGGATGTAAAACAAAGAATGATAGATATTGTTAATTCTGTACCTGATAATTATTTTGATGGTTTAAAACCAACAGAGATGGTATTTAAACTTATGCGAGAACGAATTTGTGAAAAATTTAGGATTATTTATTTTATTTCTGAAAAAGAAAATACTGTTTTTATAAGATATATTTTTAGTTCAAGACAAGATAAGAGAACATTTTTTGAAGTACATAAAAGTGAAATTTATAATTTTTTTTAATCCATACTTATTTTAAATTCTTTTTGAATAAATTCCAAATACCTTTCCTAATATTTTCAAATTTCATGAAGATTTTCTTATTTTCATTGACTTTTCCCATCTTTTCTTATATAACTAGTTTGTTATCTAGGAAAGCAATTTAAAATTGCGCTTTCTATGGAATAAAAGGAGGATTTTATGGCAGACAAAAACACTTTTGAAGCTGGTTTTCCAAACGAAACTGAAGAACCCGAGATTAAAACTACTAGTAAGAAAGTAACTATTTTTAATTTTATTTTCATTGGAGTTATCTTTATTGGTTTATTTATTTATATGATTACCGTAGACGGTATCGATAATATTCTATTAGTTCTACAACAAGTAGATTATAGATGGGTATTTTTAGGGCTTCTTGCCTTACTTGGACTTTGGTTTTGCGACACCATGTGTTTGCACATTCCTTTAAAAAAGTTATACCCCACCCATAAATTTACCAATTCTATTAAAGTAAATATGATTGGTCAATTATTTAATAATATCACTCCCTTTTCTTCTGGAGGTCAGCCTATGCAGGCCTATGCTCTTACGAAAACAGGAAAAAGAGCAAGTGAATCTATGTCTATCTTAACCATGAAATTTATTGTAACACAAGTAGCTTTATTAGTTTTTACGGTAGTGGTGGTGTGTTTTGAATTCCAGTTTTTTATGGATTTATTTCAAGATTTCCTATGGGTAGCTATTTTAGGATTTGTGGCTAACATTGTTTTAGTGATTGCTATTATTTTTGCTGGTGTCTATCCTAAACTCATCATTATGATTACTCTGCCATGGGTAAAACTTTTGGCTAAAATGAAATTGATAAAAGATTTTGAGAAAGCAAAGGAAAAAGTAAGTAATAGTATTATCCATTTTAGTGACCAATTTAAATTTATTTATACGCAAAAGCAAATTATTTTGCAAATTTTTCTATGGGCAACACTGCAGAGTTTATGCTATTATGCTATTACTTATATGGTATATCGTGCTTTTGGTAACTCTGGCATTAGCTATTGGCAAATTATCCCGGCTCAAGCATTTTTATTAATGATTATGACCATTACCCCAACCCCTGGTGCTGGTCTTGGTGCAGAAGGTGGATTTTTACTTATTTTTCAATCTATCTTTAAAACAGGAACTATCAACCTAGCTATTTTGTTTTGGCGCATTTATACTTTCTATCTTCCTATTATGGTGGGAGCATTGTTCTTAATTCCAACAAAGAAGTCTCATCTTACGAAAAAGGTGCAAGAAAAAATGTAGCAGGAAAATATTGCTACATTTTTTCTTTTTTATTTTATATATTTTCATGATGCGTCCATAAACTAATTATTTTTACCATCTTTTCTTCCTCATAAACCTGATAGACTAGTCTATGTTTTATATTGATCCTTCTAAAATATAGTCCTTGCAAAACACCTACTAATTTTTCATAGGGTGGTGGAGTTTGAAATGGATTATTTTTTATTACCTCTATGAGTGCTAATGCCTTTTTATCTAAATGACTAGATTTTAATTTTGGTATATCTTTTGTTGCCATTTTTGTATAAACTACTTTATACATTACCATTCCACCTCTTCTTCTGAAACACAATCTTCTATTTTTTCTTCTTTTCCTTTTAGCAATTTTTCTTTCATTCCTTGTACATTCAATAAATTCACAGTTTCTATTAATCCATTATAATCTTCTTCTGACAATACGATTGCATTTCCATTTTTTGTAGAGACATTAATTGGTTCATTATATTTTATGGTTGTTTCTAATAATTCATAAATATCTTTTCTAAAATTTGTAATATTTGTGTTTGTCATAGCATAACACCTCCTATAACTCCAGTATAACGTACGTTTTTACGTTTGTCAATATTTTTGTTTTAAAAAAGCACTAAAAGGAATTAAGTTTTTTTCTTAATTTTTAGTGCTTTTTATGTATTTACTTTATTTTTTTCCTTAAGCTTCTTCTGGTGCTTCCACTGGACATATATTCCCACAGTTTCCACAACTAATGCATTGTTCTGGGTCAATTACATATCTATCATCTCCCTCAGAAATGCATCCTACTGGACATTCTGCTGCACAAGCTCCACATTTAATACATTTTTCTGTTATTTTATATGCCATCTCTTTCACCACCTTTCTATGCTACGTTTATTTTTATGTTCTTTTTCTTGTTGTTATTCTATTTCATCTTCCATCATAGTATTCTTTTCTAGCTTTTCTAAGTTTTCTAATTCTTCTAATTCTTGTAAATGTTCCTCTTCTTCTGGGTCCATTGCCTCTGTTTCTGTATTTTTTATAATTTTTACTTCTCCTGCATCGTATTTTTTGTAGTAAAAGTCTCCTGCATCATCTTTTAATTTTACTCTTACTTTTTCTTTTAAGGTTTCTACACTTTCTACCGTTCCTTCGCCCTCTGGTGTTTTTACAATGGCTCCTATTTTAGGAAGTTTTTTTAGCTTTTCTTCATATACATCTTGTTCATATTTTAAACAACACATTAATCTGCCACAATTTCCTGAGATTTTTGCCGGATTTAAAGATAAGTTTTGCTCTTTTGCCATTTTAATAGAAACGGTTTCAAAATTCCCTAAGAAAGAGCAACAACAAAGTTCTCTTCCACATACGCCATTTCCACCAATTCTTTTTACCTCATCTCTTACTCCTATTTGTCTTAATTCTATTCTAGTCCTAAAAATGGAGGCTAAATCTTTTACTAATTCTCTAAAGTCGATTCTTCCATCTGCTGTAAAATAGAATA
This sequence comes from uncultured Clostridia bacterium, assembly GCA_944386315.1. Classification (GTDB taxonomy): domain Bacteria; phylum Bacillota; class Clostridia; order TANB77; family CAG-508; genus UMGS1663. The sequence continues at coordinate 4,546 of CALXAS010000052.1, forward strand.
ATACTTTGCTATTATCAAATTTAAACTCTACATCAATTAATGTCATTTCTAACTTGTGTTCTTTAATTTTTTTCTCGCAGATAGCAAATGCTTCTTTTTCTTTTTTCTTATTTTCTTCGTAATGTTTTTTATCTTTGTAGGTAGCAACACGAATCACTTTTTTTAGTGGTTTTACAATTTTTTCTTCTGGCATTTGACGATTGGCAATAACCACCTCTCCGTATTCTTCTCCTTGCAATGTTTCTACAATTACAAAATCTTTTGTGTTTACTTTTAAATGACCTGGATCAAAAAAATAAATTTTCCCTGGTTTTTTAAATCTAACACCTATTATATTTTTCATGAACTTCCTCCCATACTCTCATCCATAAATAATCTATTGTCATATCATAATTACTATTAGCTAATATTCTTTGTTTGGCATCTTCCACATAAGAAATTGCGTTGATTTTCGCTCTACTTTTAGAGTGATACAAGACCACTAGCATATAATCTAGCAAATCTAATATATGCTCTTTTTCTTTATATAAAAATTCCGCTTTTTGGAAAACATCTAATAAATCCTGTTTTTCTAAATTTTGAATGATTTCTTCTATTTGGCGATATTGTGGTAGTAATTCTTGCATTACCAATGCTTTTCCTATACTTCCTGCACAAACAGCTAGTTCGTTTTCGGATAATTCCATCTCATAGTTTTTTTGCATATATTGTTTTATTTTTTCCGCTTCTATTGGCAAAAAAGGAATTTTGATACATCTGGATTTAATGGTATTTAATAATTTATTTTCATTGCTTGCCACCAATAAGATTCTTGCATATACAGGTGGCTCTTCTAAGGTTTTTAACAAACTATTTTGTGCCTCTCTTGTCATGGTATCTGCATCTTTTAGAATATATACTTTATAGTTTGCTCTAATTGGTTTTTCTGCTATTTTTTCTTGCATATAGCGAATTTGTTCAATTTTAATGGCTTTTCCATCTGGCTCTATTTGCATAAAATCTGGATGGTTATTTTCTGCAAAGGACTTACAAGACTTACATTTGCCACATGGCTTTTCTTTCTGCTCTTCGCACAATAGTGTTTTGGCAAATTCTCTTGCAAAAAGTGTTTTTCCAATTCCTTCTATGCCAGAAAATAAATAACTATGCGCTACTTTTTGATTTTTTATCATAGTTTGCAATGTCTCTTTTACCTTATTGTTTCCGATTAATTCCTCCATTTTGCCTTTTTCACTCCTTTGCTGCACTTTGGTTTTATTCTACCTCTCCCCACAAATCGAATGGCCAGAAACGTATCCATACTTTACTTTCTATTTTGTCTAATGGAATACAGCCAAAGCTTCTACAATCTGAACTTTGCGCTCTATTATCTCCCATGGCAAATACACAATCTTCTGGTACTGTAAATTCTGTTAAATAAGGATTTTTGCTATCTGTTGTTACTCCTTCTTGCAAATAATCTTCCTCTAAAAGTTCTCCATTAATATATACTTTTCCGTCTTCTATTTTTACTTGTTCTCCCGGAAGAGCAATTACTCTTTTTATATAGCTTTTCTTCCCTATTTCTAACACATAATAGACAAAACTAGAAAAAATGTTAGTTGGCTCATTTTCATATTCTGCTCTTACAGAACTTGCATAAGAATTGCTAGGTGCTTCAAAAGTGATAATATCTCCTCTTTGGGGTACTTCATGGAATGTTCTTACCATTCTATTTAAAATTAATCTTTGTCCTTGTTTTAAAGTAGGATACATGGATGGCTGCTGTACTACAGTTGGTGTTCCTATATAAAAACGAATTAATAATGCCAGTACAATAGCTATTACAAAACAAGCTATCCATTCTAATATATTTTTTGTTTTTTCACTCATGAAATACGGTCTCTTCCTCTCTTTTTTATCTACCTATCTATTATACACAATTTTTATGCAGATGTCTACCACTATTTTGTAGGAATACGAACGACTACCTCTGTTCCTTTGCCTTTTTCGCTCTTAATATCTATGCTTCCGTGATTTTGGTTTAATATTTCTTTTGCAATAGATAATCCTAATCCGCTTCCTCCCATTTCTCTGGTTCTTGCTTTATCTACACGGTAAAATCTTTCGAAAATGCGATTCAAATCTTCTTCTGGAATGCCTATTCCGTTATCAATTACTTTGATATAAGCATCGTTGTAGACAAATCCTACATAAATTTTAATAATGCCTCCTTCTGGTGTATACTTAATACTATTCGTTAATATATTTAATACTACTCTTTCTATGCCATCTTTGTTGGCATATACTGGAGGCACATTTGCCGTTACAAAACACTCCACATGATGATTTTTTCGATTAATTTCTAACTGCAGTTTTTCTTGGCATCGTTTTACTAAATTGCCTAAATCAAATTTTTCTTTTTCTTGTTTTGCCTTGTTATTATCATAACGAGAAAGTGTTAATAAGTCTGATACTAATTTTGCCATTCTTCTTGCTTCTCCCGCTATTACATTTAAAAATCTCTCCTGTGTTTCTTTGTCATATTCACCCTCTAATAAGGTATCTGCATATCCCATAATGGAGGTAATGGGAGTTTTTAACTCATGGGAAACATCTGCTACAAATTCTTTTCTCATATTGTCCAATTTTACATGTTCTGTAATATCTTGTATCACTGCCATCACACCTGAAGGTCTATCTTTTTCGTCTTTAAAAGAAGCAAACAAAATGTTCAAATACTTATCGCCCACATGAATACGCTGTTCAGAAGAAGTCCAATCTTCTAAGTAAATGGTTTTTTCTAGGTTAATATCGATATGTAGTTTTTCAAAAATTTTATCAAAAGAATTATCACTTTGTGTTAGGTGTAGCATTTCTGTTGCCGCAGGATTAATATGTGTAATTTCTCCTTCCATATTAAAAGCAATAATACCATCTGTCATGTGTAACAAAATGGTTTCAATTTGCTTTTTTTGTCTTTGTACTTCATTTAAATTTTCTTGTACTTCGTTTGTCATTCTATCAAAAGCATTGGTGATTTCGTCCACTTCTTTTTTCTTTTTGCCCTGTTTTTTTTCTTCTCCTTCTACCATTTTAGGTGCTGCCTTTATCATTTTAGAAAGTGGGTTTAATATAGACTGGGACATAAACAGGCTAATCATGATTGCTGCCACACCATATAATGTTACAAAAATCATAGTGACAATTCCTGTATTTCTCATTTGGTTTCCTATTTCTATTACTTGCAATTTATCTTGCAAAGTTGCTACCTCTAACATTACTTCTTTCATATTCCAAATGCTTAGCATTCCCATACCTAAGATAAGGCAAATTCCCAAAATGGAAAATAACAAAATGATTTTAAATTGTACGTTTTTTAACATGGTATTCCCTTCTTTTCTATGAAAAATATGCCTAATAGGTATTCCTAAAAGGCATATTTTCTTCTTTATTTTATTTGGAAGCTATATAATAACCAACGCCTCTTTTTGTAATCAATATTTTTGGATTAGACGTATCTTTTTCTATTTTTTCCCTAATTCTTCTAACCGTTACATCTACTGTTCTTATATCTCCGTAATATTCATATCCCCAAACTTTTTCTAGCAATACTTCTCTCGTTACTACTTGTCCTGGCTGATTTGCTAAGTATTTTAGTACTTCAAATTCTCTAAGAGTTAAATCAATTACTTCTCCTCTTACCTTTACTTCAAATCTATTTAAATCTAAACTCAAATCTCCCACTACAATGGTATTTGTTTTTGCTTCTTCCTGCTTCTTTTCTTCTTTTGGCTCTTCCTCTTTCTTTGCCGTAATTTCTGCTTTACGTAAGTTTGCTTTTACTCTTGCCATTAACTCTCTTACACTAAAAGGTTTGGTAATATAATCATCTGCTCCTAATTCTAATCCTAATATTTTATCTATTTCTTCATCTTTGGCAGATATCATTAAAATAGGAATATTTAAAGTTTGGCGAATTCTTTTGCAAACGGTTAGTCCATCCATTTTAGGAAGCATAATATCTAACAAAACTAAATTAGGCTTTTGCTCTAGTGCAATTGCCACTGCTGTTTCCCCATCATTTGCCTCCAATGTTTTATATCCTTCTTTTTCTAAATTATAGCGAAGCATATCCACAATTGTTTGCTCATCATCCACTATTAATACCACTTTTTTATCTTCTTCATTTTCGTTCATAGAAAGTCCACCCTTTCTGTTATGACTTAACACTTTGTACTATTTATATCATATTCTTGGCTTAAGTACAAGTATTTTTTTGCAAAAGAATGAACTTTGAGGAACGTCCCCAAAGTTCATAAAATCTATTCTCTTTCTGTTTCATTTTCCATTGTTTGTTCATTTATTTCTATTAAGTTCTCTGCTGCTTTTTCAAAAGTTTCTCTTCTCTTTGCCCTATCTTGTTCTCCTGCAAACTGGGAAGCATATTCGTTTTGCAAATTTTCTGCCTCCTTTACCAGTGGAACTACTTGTTGAAAATACGTGTCATTTTCTATATCACTTTTTATTTCTACTCCTTCGGCATCATATCTTGCTACTACCACACCATTTATTTTAAATTCATAATATTGTTTTTGCATGGTCTCTGGCTGGCTTTCTTCTTTAGCTGCTACTTGGTAATTTGTAATATTTCCTAATCTATCTCTTTGCACTTCTACTTGTTTATTGACTGCTGTCCAATAGAAATCTCCCTCACCAATAGCTTCTTCTGGATTTTGGTCATTATATCCTGCTACTACTATTTTTTCTGCAAAGTCCCTAATTTTTTGGTTTCTTATTTCATCATTATTTTCTTTATCTAGCTCTTCGTAAAAAGCTTCAAAATCCTCTTTTGTTACATCGACTTCTTCTATTTCTTCTTGGTAAGTATCCTCTGTTTGTTCTATTGCCTTTGTATTTTCTTTTGGCACTTCTTTATGACCTGCTAAAGCGTAAATGCCACTACCACCTATAGCAAGAGTTGCAACTGCTCCTGCAATAGCTAGCCTTTTTCTCGTTCTTTTGATACGTTCATAACTTTGAGCAATTTTAGGATGCTCTTTTAAATACTGTTCCGTTAGTTCTGTTTCTTTCATTTTAAAAATTTGGTTTGCTGTTTTTCTATCAGCATTGTTTCCTACTTTATTATTCATAAAATCTTTATGCACTAATTTTCTTAATTGTTTTTCTGGGCTTTCTAATATACTCATTTAATTTCATCCTTTCTTATGTGAAATCACCTAAGTTTATTATACTACTTTTTGTGTTTGCTGTCAAAATTTGTGCTATTTTAAAGTTCAATATGGATTTCGTAGATGCCTCCTTC
>CALXAS010000053.1 GCA_944386315.1 uncultured Clostridia bacterium
ATGTATTTAGATGGGGCTATTGATAAAAATAGTTTACAAGCTCGTGTTTTTGATTATACGTATTGGGGAGAAAATACTTCTGCTGTTTGTAATTATTCTGAAATTGACTATCAATATGGTTATTCTCCATCTTCTTCTACTTGGTATGATATGCAAAGTAAAAATGTAGTACGTTTTTTAGGGAAATTAAGCCTACAATTAGGTGGACAAGGTCATAATACTGCTAATAATTCTTGTTCAAATATGTTTAATCCAATTCCAAAAGAAATTGCAGATAAGAATCTTTATGGCCTTTCTGGTATTGCATTAAATCTAAAAACAACTAATGAATATTCTATCATATATCAAATTTATGTTCCTAATATTGGTTGGTTAAAAGCTGCTTCTGATGGAGAAGAAACCACTTATGCTCATGATAAACCTTTTTCAGCCATCCGAATAAACATTGTTCCTAAATCTGAGAAACAGCATATTTTAAAGTATTGGAATCAATTTATTGGTACTAATGTTGTCTCTTAAGATTTTATATTAACACCTATAATACCACCCAATATTCCAAATATAATTCCGATTGCTATCATGATAGCGGATGAAATTGTCAATGAGAAATTTTCATTAAATACACTTGAGAATAAATATAATATGACAATATAAATTCCGCCTATAATAGCTCCATTCATTAATCCATTCTTTTTTATTCTCATATTACTAATACTACTTCCTATTAATATACTAATGGCTGTAATCACAATAATTACTGGTTGAATGGTATTTTCTTGTATACACGTATAGGTAAGAAGCAATGCAAAAATAAATAAACAAATTAATGTAATAATAATTGCTGCAATACTTCCCTTTACCACACGAATGATATTTTGCATCCATTCGCTTTTGTCTATATTATCCATATTCTTCTCCTTTTCCTCTTTTTTATTACTATTGTATGCAAAGAAGAAAAGGAAAAGAACAAGATTTCTGTTCTTTTCCTTTTATCCTCGTAGAATTTTAAGGAACATCTTCTAAAATTCATTTTCTGCAATTTAAGGAACGTCCCTAAATTGCAATTAAACTGCGGTATTAGTAATAGAATTCGTTGTAATAAGGTTTGTTTGTTCTTCTTCATTTAAAGTTTCTATATCCACATAAGTGTTTATATATTCCAATACATCCCTTGTATTTCCATTATGTAACATACTATAAGTATCTCTATTATTTTCTGTAACAGAATAAATGGTGGTAAGTGCTGGTACAATTAGTTCTTTTCCTAAATAATTTACTAGACCATAGTAAGTTACATTTCTATTATTTTCTATCGTATAGGTTCTGGATACCACTATTGCTTTTATTTCAGGAATTAATAGCAAATTATTGATAGTTTGCGTATTGGTATTATTATTAGCAATACATCCAAATCCTGCATATTCTATTGGCAATATCAAATTCCCTCTTACATCATACAATCCCCATCTACCATCTCTTTGTACTGGTATAGCATTTTCATATAATATATATTGATTTTTGATTTCATTACTTGGAAAATCTTCTGCATTAATTCCAATTTGGTCATATTCTGGATAAATTAATATTTTCCCATTTCTCTCAATGACACCGTATTTTCCATTTACTTCTGCTAGGTACATATTTAGGTCTCTATCTATTTGTTTTAAACTATCGTATTGTGGATTTACTTTTGTTGTTCCATCTGCCGTTACAATTCCTACTTTTTCTTCTCTTGTTGTAACAATAAACTCTTGGTTTCCTTCTACAAACTCAATTCCTGTATACCTCATTCCTACAATTTCTTGTCCAGTTGTAGAATAGATTCCATAATTAATAGTTGTATTACTACTAGAAGTAGCTCCTTCTATGGCATCTTGTACTACTACTAATCCATATCTTAATGCTTTTTGATTTTGAAAATCGTCTAAAGCTACTGTCTGTGTCATATTAGTTGTATAATAGTTTACCAAATATGGCAGGGTATAAATTGTCATGCGGTTATCTCCTGCATCATAGGACATACTTAAATTACATGCTAAACTAATACCTTCGATTGTGGTATATAATTTATTGTTTCTATTAACTACTGGAAGAGTAAGTTCAAATGCTTCATAATCCATTTCGTCTGGTGCATTTTTGTAAATGGTTGTGGAATCTTGTTCAAAAGTACAAACCTCATTGGCATTTTGTACATAGCACTGGTTGGTCTTTTCTGTATATTGTCTATAACCTCCGTTGTAGGATCTATAGCCTACATAAGATGCTATATCTCTAATAGAAACATATACCTCTTCTCCTTCAAAAATGAACAAATCACTTGGCATTTGACTAGTATCTACTGATGTTCCATCAATGGTAAATTTAAATGCTTGTCCTCTTAAATAAAAAATAACAATACCTAGAGCAATACTAATTAGTAATAAAACAATAATTATAATAATAATCCATTTCATCATTCTTTTGTTTTTTTGCTCTTTTTCCGACAAATTGCTTCCTATAATCTCCATAGCATCCTCCCTATTTTTCTTATCTTTTGCCATTACGAAAAAAATTATTCTCCATAATATTTTTGGTAGAATTCTTTTACAAAGTTACCCAAATTATCATTCTCTATTTCTATTCTAACTCTTTCCATTAATTTCGTCAAGAACCTTAAATTGTGAAGTGATAATAGTCTAATGCCTAATATTTCGTTTGCTTTTACAAGATGTCTAATATAGCCTCTTGTATAATTTTTACAAGTATAACAGTCACATTCTGGGTCTAAAGGCGACCAATCTCTTTCATAGGTAGCATTTCTTACTACTACTTTTCCTCTACTTGTCATGGCTGTGCCATTTCTCGCAATTCTAGTTGGTAGTACACAGTCGCACATATCAATTCCTGCAAGTGCCGCTTCTAATAGGTAATCTGGCGTTCCTACTCCCATTAAATATCTAGGTTTATCTTTTGGCATAAGTGGTGTTGTATATCTTAAAATATCTAAAAACTCTTCTTTTGGTTCTCCCACACTAATTCCACCAATAGCATATCCAGGTAAATCTAATGCTATTAGTTCTTCTGCACTTTGCTTTCTTAAATCTTTATAAAAGCCTCCTTGTATAATACCAAAAAGTCCCTGTTTTTCTACCGTTTTATGTGCTGCTTTGCAACGAATTGCCCATCTAGTAGTTCTTTCCATAGATTGTTTTGTATATTCATAAGTAGAAGGATAAGGGCAGCATTCGTCAAAAGCCATCATAATATCAGAGCCTAAGGCTTCTTCTATTTCCATTACTTTTTCTGGTGTAAATTCATGCTTGCTTCCGTCTAAATGAGATTTAAAAATAACACCTTCTTCTGAAATAGTTCTTAATTCCCCCAAACTAAATACTTGAAAGCCACCACTATCTGTTAAAATAGGCCTGTCCCATCTCATAAAAGAATGTAATCCCCCTGCCTCTTTTACAATTTCGTGACCTGGTCTTAAGTATAAATGATAGGTATTAGATAAAATAATTTGTGCTTTTACCTCTTCCTTTAATTCTTCTGGTGTCATACTCTTTACTGTTGCTTGTGTGCCTACTGGCATAAAAATAGGTGTTTGAATATCTCCATGAGGAGTATGGACTACTCCTCTTCTTGCACCTGTTTGTTTACAAGTATGTAATAATTCATAAGTAATTGCTTGTTTCATAGCTATTTCCTTTCTATTTATGCATTTTGCTCTTTATAAAATAAGCATAGCGTCTCCAAAACTAAAAAATCTATATCTTTCTTTTACGGCTTCTGTATATGCCTTCATAATATAATCTTTGCCTGCTAAAGCAGAAACAAGCATCAACAAGGTAGACTGTGGTAAATGAAAGTTGGTAATTAATCCATCTAAACATTTAAAGGAATAACCTGGATAGATAAATATTTGTGTATCTCCTTCTGTAGGTTTTACCATGCCTTTTTCATCTGCTATGGTTTCTAGTACTCTACAAGAAGTAGTTCCTACAGCGATAATTCTCTTTCCGTTTTGTTTTGCCTTATTGATTTTGTCTGCATCTTCTTGTTTGATATAAAAATGTTCGGAATGCATATGATGTTCTTCCACATTTTCTACTTTTACTGGGCGAAAGGTTCCTATTCCTACATGTAGTGTGACGTTGGCAATTTCTACTCCCTTCTCCTTTATCTCATTGAATAATTCTTCTGTAAAATGCAAACCTGCTGTTGGAGCTGCTGCCGAGCCTTCATATTTTGCATATACAGTTTGATATCTATCTTTTTCCTTTAGCGTTTCATGAATATAGGGTGGAAGTGGCATTAATCCGATTTTATCTAGTATTTCATTAAATATTCCTTCATATTGGAATACTACTTTTCTGGTTCCTCCCTCCATGACATCTAATATAGTAGCTTTTAATATACCATCTCCAAATTCTACTTCTGTACCAGGTTTTAACTTATGACCAGGTCTTACAATACATTCCCATATATCCCCTTCTATTCTATTTAATAATAGAAATTCTATTTTTGCTCCTGTTGCCTTTTTTCCATACAATCTGGCTGGTATGACTTTTGTATTATTTCTTACCAAACAATCTCCTGGTTCTAAATAGTTTATAATATCTTTAAATGTTTTATGTTCTATTGTTTGCTTTTCTCTATTTAATACCATTAGTCTAGATTCATCTCTTTTTTCTATTGGTGTCTGTGCAATTAATTTTTCTGGCAATTCGTAGTTAAAATCTTCCACTTTCATTTTTTGGTTCTTTCCTCCTCACTGTCTTCCCATTTTTCTAATTCTATATCTGGTTGAAAAAGCATTCATTTTGGTATTGTAACTATTGTTCAACTACATTCTCTCTATTATTTTGAAATAGGCTAATCACTCTTCCAAATATAACTTGTATTTCCTCTATAATATTATCTGGCTCTTCAAAAGCATCTATAGTATGTGAAAATTCAAAATTTGATGTTTTTACTGGCTTTATAGTGTAAATTTCTGCAGGTAATCCTATTTTTTTACCCTGATATTCTATTTCTTGGTTCATATAGTCTTGATACCAATTTTTCAATCGTATGAATGGTTCACTTTGATAACCGTATCTACTACTATCATGTAGTGCCGGTACTTCATAGCCATATTCTTTAGCATTTCGCTCTAATGTATGTAAGAACTCGTGAATAAATACTTCTTCTGGGAAAGTATTGGCACGATAATCATATTTATAGGTATAATCTTTATCATTTTCTGGAAGGCGAATATTAGAATATCCTATATTTCGATAATCCATTCCCCCGAAGACCTATCCAATCGTTTGCTTCCTCTTGTATTTTCTCGTTCAAATCTCCTGTTCGGAAGCATACGAAAATATGATCATATTTTCCTTGTTCTACATACTCTTTTAATACTTCTTCTATATCTGTTGGTGCTAGATAATAGCCATTTACTTCATCATGTGCTAAATGTGTAATTGGCGTATTTATCTGTATCATATCATAATTTACTGTCATTTTATAGTTCGACATTTCTGCAAGGGAACTAGCAAATCTTTGCATGCATAGGCTCATATCCTCTATATCTGTTGTAGTTAATTGAAAGTTTAGTTCTGTCCCATTTATATTTACATCGGTTTCTTGCAATAATAAACATAGAAAATTCCACTCTCTAGAAGTATCTGCTACTCCCATCTCTAAAGAAAAGTCTGAAAACCACGCTGTTCCCTTACATTCATCTGCATAACCTCCAAGTCCAAATTGAATAGTTACTTCTGTTCTATTTTTAGAATTAAATAAAAATTCTACTTTTGTCCAGTCCGATGTTCCTATTACATTACTAGATTTTTCTGTTGTCCCTAGTATTCCAATATGTGCCCCCGCATCTGTATAGGCATTTTTGGTTTCCACATTTTGCGTTTTTATCATGCAACTCACTTTATATGGTGTATTTGGCTCTACTTGTATGGTTTTATAAAATACGGCATTGTTATAATCCGTATTTTCTATTTTATAACTTTTTACATTGTCTACATAAGTAACTTCGGCATCCCTAGTAAAGTTAGATAGCCCTCTTGTACTTTCTGCTTTGATATATTCATTAAAATTATAGTTTTGATAAATAGTATAGCCTATTATGATAATGACAATACTCACAATGAGAGAAAAAATTCTCCCTATCCATCTTTTCTTTTGCATTCTACTTTTTCACCTTCTTTTCTATTATACAAGGTTTTTGTTAGAAACACAAGGGATTTAGAGTAAAAGTTAGGGTAAAAAAATGCAGGAACTCCTGCATTTTTTTACTATTTTACTACTTCCACTGCCATTTTCAAATTCTCTCCATTGACTGTAGTTTCTGTATAATCGTTCCTTTCTGCATCGTAGTAAATATGATTAGAAAGCGTATCTGTTTTTAATTGTTCTTCATATTTCTTTACAATGCTTTCTAGTTTTTCGTTTCCTGCTAGATAAAGATGAATTCTATCTAATACTTCAAATCCACTATCTTTTCTCATATTTTGTACCTTAGATAAAATCTCTCTAATATAGCCTTCTTCTTTTAACTCTTCTGTAATAGTGGTATCTAATACAACACCTATTTCGCCTTCTCCACTAAAAGCAAAACCTTCTTTTCCTTGCATTGTAATTAATAGATTGTCTTTATTTAGTTCTATTTCTGTACCATCTATGCTAATTGTTTCTGTATCACCTTTTTGTATTTTTAAAGCAAGTTCCATTTGGTCTTTCTTTGCAATTTCTTGTTTAATTTGCGGAATTAGTTTTCCATAAGCTTTTCCTAAAACTGGTAGGTTTGGTTTTATTTCAAAATTAACGTAATCTGACATTTGTGCTCCTAGCACTACCTTTTTGATATTTAGCTCATCTTTTACAATATCACCATAATATTCTGGTAATTCTTGAGCAGAAATTAGCATTTCAGAAAGTGGTTGTCTATTTTTGATATTAGCAGCATTTCTTGCACTTCTTCCTAATTTTACAATTGTATAAGCAAGTCCCATTTCTTTTTCTAACTCTTTGTTAATTGCTTTTTCATCTGCTACTGGCCAATCACATAAATGTACACTTTCTGGTGCTTTGCTATCTAATCCAACTACTAGATTTTGGTAGATTTCTTCTGTAACAAATGGTACAAATGGTGCAGCTACTTTAGATAAAGTTACTAATACTTGATATAGTGTAGCAAAAGCTGCTTTTTTATCTTCTGTCATTTCATGTGCCCAAAATCTTGCTCTATTTCTACGTACATACCAGTTAGATAACTCATCTGTAAATTCTTCTATCTCTAATGCTGCATTTGTAATGTCATATTGCTCTAATTTTTGGTCTATATCTTTTACCAATGTATTTAATTTTGATAAAATCCATTGATCCATTACATTAGTGCTATTTATCTTGCCGAAAGTTAATGGATTGATTTGGTCAATTTCTGCATATAGCACATAGAAAGAATATACATTCCATAAAGTAGATAAGAATTTTCTTTGTGTTTCTTCTACATCTTTAATAGAGAATCTTGTTGGAAGCCATGGTGCAGAAGATGTATAGAAATGCCAACGTGTAGCATCTGCTCCTACTGTATTTAGTACATCAAATGGATCTACTACATTGCCTAAATGTTTTGACATTTTAAGTCCTTTGCTATCTAGTACATGCCCTAATACAATACAATTTTCAAAAGGATTGGTATCAAATATACAAGTAGAAATAGCAAGTAATGTATAGAACCATCCTCTTGTTTGGTCTACTGCTTCTGAAATGAATTGTGCTGGGAAATTTTGTTTAAAGATTTCCTCATTTTCAAAAGGATAATGCCATTGTGCAAAAGGCATTGAACCAGAATCAAACCAGCAATCAATTACTTCTTTTTCTCTTATCATTTCTTTTCCACATTCTGGACATTTTAAATGGATTGGGTCTAAGTATGGTTTATGAAGCTCTACTCCTTCTGGAACGTTAATTCCTTTTTCTTCTAATTCTTTTCTACTACCAATACATTCTAAATGTCCACAAGAACTACATCTCCAAATTGGAAGTGGTGTTCCCCAATATCTATCTCTAGAAATACCCCAATCGATAACATTCTCTAAGAATTTTCCAAAACGTCCTGTACGAATGGTATCTGGCATCCAATGAATTTTATTGTTATTTTCTAATAATTTGTCGCGCACTGCTGTCATTTTTATAAACCAACTTTCTTTTGGATAATATAAAAGTGGTGTATCACATCTCCAGCAATGTGGATAACTATGCATATGTTTTGCAGAACCAAATAATTTATTTTGTCTTGCAAGCCAAATACAAATATCTTTGTCGCAATCCTTTACAAATTTTCCAGCCCATGGCTCTACTTCTGAAACAAATTTTCCTTCTTTATCTACTAAGTTCACAAAGGCAATTCCATTTTGTTTAGAAACAAAGCTATCATCTTCACCATAAGCAGGTGCAATGTGTACAATACCTGTACCGTCTTCTATCGTAACGTAGTCTCCATGAATGACAACAAATGCTTTTCCATCTACTTTAGCAAATGGCATTAGTTGTTCATACTTCATTCCTAATAATTCGCTACCTTTTACTTCTTTTAATAGCTCATATTCCATTCCTTTTAATACTTGTGAAATTAAATCTTTTGCTAAAATATAGATTTCTGGATTTCCTTCTTCTTGCATTTTTCCATCTATAATTGGTCTTTCTACTTTTACGTAAGCATAAGTATAGGCTTTGTTAACACAAAGTGCTAAGTTGGAAGGAAGTGTCCATGGTGTAGTAGTCCATGCTAAAAAGTAAGTATTGTCTTCTCCTACTACTTTGAATTTACAAGTACAAGTTAAATCTTGCACATCTTTATATCCCTGTGCTACTTCATGAGAAGAAAGTGCAGTTCCACAACGTGGGCAATATGGCATTACTTTATGTCCTTCATATAGAAGTCCTTTATCCCACATTTGTTTTAATGCCCACCATTCAGATTCTATATAATTATCTTGGTAAGTAACATAAGGATCTTTCATATCTACCCAGAAACCTGTTTTCTTTGTCATTTCTTCCCACATAGATACATAAGTAAATACGCTATCTTTACATTCTCCAATAAATTTCTCTACCCCATATTCTTCTATTTGTTGTTTTCCTGAAATACCTAATTTCTTCTCTACTTCTAATTCTACTGGTAGTCCATGTGTATCCCAACCAGCTTTACGAATAACATCATATCCCTTCATTACTTTATAACGAGGTATAATGTCTTTAATTACCCTTGTTAATACATGCCCTACATGAGGCTTTCCATTTGCTGTAGGTGGTCCATCATAAAAAGTAAAATATTTTTTCCCTTTGTTTTTGTCAAAGTTCTTTTGGACAATATTTTCTTTATCCCATAAGTCTCTTACTTCTTTTTCCATGCCTACAAATCCATCTTGTTTCAATTCTACTTTTTTATACATGTCTTTTTCTCCTCTCCTTTTTATTTTAAATAATTTTTTTCTATTTCCTCTGCTAACTCAAATCTATGTTTTTGTCCTGTAATATTATCTGGTCTTTCTGGAATTTCCTCTAAAAACATTTTTTCTGGTCTTACCCAAATCATACGATTATCCTCTCTTTGGTATAGTGGTTTATATACTACCATTCTCTCTTTTGTTTCGGAATCATACGCTACGTTTTCTACAAAATAATAATTTCCTTTAAAATGTCTGTACACTCTTCCTATTTTTAATTCTTCCATTTTTTAATCCTCCTTTTCTTATCCAGCATGTACCATATGAATACATGAAAAGAGCCCTTCTCCTAATAACTTTTAGGACGAAAAGGCTCTTTTTTTCCGCGGTACC
>CALXAS010000054.1 GCA_944386315.1 uncultured Clostridia bacterium
TAAAGCAAAAGAAGAAATTATGAATGCTAGACAAGAATTGGACAAAGAGATTAGGGAAAGAAGGGGCGAAGTACAAAAACAAGAAAGACGCTTAATCCAAAATGAAGAAAATCTTGAGAGAAAAATGGAAAATCTAGAAAAAAAGGAAAGAGAACTAGATAGTAAACTACAAGCACAGCAAAAAAGAAAAGAGGAAATCGATAGCCTTTATGACCAAAAAATGTTAGAGTTACAAAAAGTAGCAGGACTAACAGCAGAAGAAGCAAAAAAACAATTGCTTACAGAGTTGGAAAAGCAAATTACAAATGAGCAAGCAGCTATTATCAGAGAGAAAGAACAAAAAGCAAAAGAAACAGCAGATAGAAATGCAAGAGAGTTAATTAGTTATGCTATCCAAAAATGTGCAGCAGACCATTCTCAAGAAACAACTGTATCGATTGTACCACTTCCTAACGATGATATGAAAGGAAGAATTATTGGTAGAGAAGGAAGAAATATAAAGGCATTAGAAACATTAACAGGAATTGACTTAATTATTGATGATACACCAGAGGCTGTTGTCATTTCAGGTTTTGATCCATTAAGAAGAGAAGTAGCCAAAATTGCTCTTGAAAAATTAATTGATGATGGTAGAATTCATCCAGCTAAGATAGAAGAAATGGTAGAAAAGGCAAAAGAAGAGCTAGAGCAAACTATCAAAGAAGAAGGCGAAAGAGCAGCTATGGAGGCAGGTGTATTAGATTTACATCCTGATATCATAGCACTACTTGGAAAACTAAGATATAGGACAAGCTATGGACAAAATGTCTTAAATCATTCCATAGAAGTTTCTAATTTAGCAAGAATTATGGCAGAAGAGATGGGACTAAATCCAAAAGTGGCTAGAAGAGCAGGTCTTCTTCATGATATTGGAAAAGCATTAGACCATGATATGGAAGGAACACACGTAGAAATAGGTGTAGAAATATTGAAAAAATACAAAGAAAATGACATTGTAATAAATGCAGTAGAAGCACATCATGGAGATGTAGAGCCTTTAAGCATAGAAGCTGTATTAGTACAAGCAGCAGATGCTATTTCAGCGTCAAGACCAGGTGCTAGAAGAGAAACACTAGAAGCCTATATTAAAAGATTAGAAAAATTAGAAGAAATTGCAGATTCTTTTGATGGAGTAGAAAAATCTTTTGCTATCCAGGCAGGACGTGAAGTAAGAATTATTGTAAAACCAGAAAAAATTTCTGATAGCAAAAT
Organism: uncultured Clostridia bacterium; assembly: GCA_944386315.1. GTDB lineage: Bacteria > Bacillota > Clostridia > TANB77 > CAG-508 > UMGS1663. The sequence continues at coordinate 1,252 of CALXAS010000054.1, forward strand.
GACATTACTTGCTAGGGATGTTGCTAAAAAAGTAGAAGAAGAAATGGATTATCCAGGACAAATTAAAGTCAACATCATTAGAGAGACAAGAGTAGTAGATTACGCAAAATAATGCAATTTAGGGACGTTCTTTAAAACAAAAAATAAAAAGCTTTAGATTGAAAAATATCTAGGGCTTTTTTCTTTACGAATGTGTTCAAAACTTAAATTTTTCTAAAAAACCTTTCTTTTTTTTGAAATATATAATATAATAGGCTCATAAATTTATGCCAAGGAGGAAATCAAAATGAGTAGTAATGGCAAAACAAGTAAACATGCAAAAAGTGATATAGAAAAAACAAAACAATATAAAATAAAGAAGAGCAAGAAAAATAAAAAATCCTCAAATAATGAGGAAACAAAAGTAATGAAAAATGGGAAAACCTACCAAAAGGTAAAAAAACCAAAACAGAAAAAGCATAAAGTTTTAAAAAGAGTAATTTTAGGATTCTTTTTAATTTGCTTAATATTGGTTATTATTGCATTAGGAATTGTAGCAGGCATCTTCTTTAGTGATAAGTATCAAATGTCCAAAGATGTTCTAAGTATTGAAAAGAGAAATTCTACCGTACTAGATGCAGATGGAAATGTAATTGCAACTTTAGCAGGGGAAGAAAACAGAAAACCGATTTCTTTAGACGAAATGCCAACATATCTGCCAAAAGCATTTATTGCGATAGAGGACAAAAGATTTTATGAACATGGAGCTGTAGATTGGGGAAGAACTTTATATGCAGCAGTTACGTATGTCTTTAATGGAGGAAAATCCTCTTTTGGAGGAAGTACAATTACACAACAATTAATTAAAAACTTGTATGATGATGACGATAGAAGTGGTCTTGCTGGAATTGAAAGAAAGATTAGAGAGATGGCACGTGCCTATAACCTAGAAAAGGTTGCTTCTAAAGACGAAATACTAGAAACTTATTTAAATTATATTTACTTAGGTGGTTATAAAGATGGAATTGATGTAATGGGAGTAGAAGTGGCATCAGAATATTATTTCTCTAAATCGGCAAAAGATTTAACTATTGCGCAAGCTGCTTTCTTAGCAGGAATTAATAATACGCCAAATAGTTATTATCCTTTTGATGCAGAAACAGATAATACAGAAAAAATACAAACTAGAACAAAAACGGTACTTGCAGAAATGAAAGACCAAGGTTACATATCAGAAGAAGAATATAATACAGCTGTAGCAGAAGTAGATGCAGGTCTAGGTTTTCAAAAAGGAAATGTAAGCAATGCTGTTAACTATTCTTATCATACATCAGCTGCTATTGAACAAGTAATTACTGATTTGATGGAACAAGAAGAAGACTTATCCTATAAAGCAGCAAAAGCAAGAATATTTAGTAATGGATATACCATTTATACAACACAAAAAACAGAGATACAGAATACAATGGAAACAGAATACAAAAAAGATACTTATGTAGTAAATGGTAGAGAAAAGAAAGACGGACAATTAATTAATACAGGACATAGCCAATCTGCAATGGTCATTATAGACCATACAACGGGGCAAGTAGTTGGTACAATGGGGGCTTTAGGTTCAGATTCAGATGTTTCTGGTATGAATAGAGCTACACAAGGAAAGATACAACCAGGTTCTTCTTTTAAACCAATTGCCGTTATTGCACCAGCGTTAGAGGAAGGAATTATTACAGCAGGTACTGTATATGATGATACGAAAACAACTTTTGGAGGAAATTATAGTCCTAAAAATTCTGGAAGTTATAGAGGACTTCAAACTGTAAGAAATGCAATTGCACACTCTTCTAACGTAATTAATGTAAAAATTTTGGCAGAACTAGGAACCTCTAAATCTATAGAATTCTTGCATAATATTGGAGTGGAAAATGTAGGCGATAGTGCAGATTTATCTTTAGCTTTGGGAACACCAAGTGTAACTCCATTGGAGATGGCAGCAGCTTATGCAACGATTGCAAACGATGGTGTCTATATAGAACCTACTTTCTATACAAAAGTAGAAGATAGCAATGGAAATACAGTAGTAGAGGCAACACAGGAGAGCAGAAGAGTAATGAGTGAGGGCAATGCCTATATTCTAAAATCTATCTTAACAGCACCAGTAAAAAGTGGTACAGCTACAAACTGTACAATCTCTGGAATGGATGTAGCTGCTAAAACAGGTTCTACAGAAGAATATCGTGATAGATGGCTATGTGGATTTACACCATATTATACTGCAGCTACTTGGTTTGGTTTTGATAACCCAGAAAGACCAAGGGGAGGAAATATAAGCAATAGCAGTAATACAGCATCTATTATTTGGATAACGATTATGAGAAATATTCATAAAGGTTTGCCAAGCGCATCCTTCCAAAAAACAAATAATATTGTGTCTGCAACTATTTGCTTAGATTCTGGAAAAGTAGCTACCTCTTCTTGTAGTAGAACTACTTCAGAGGTATTTGTAAAAGGAACCGTACCAGGAGCATGTGAAGGACATCAAAAATTAACCATTTGTACAGATACAGGAAAAATTGCTAATGAAAATTGCCCAAATGTAGAAGAGAAAACCTATCTAGTAAAACCAGAAAAAGAAAATACAAATTTATGGTCAACACCAGATGGAGGAAAATACAATGTTCCAACAGAGACTTGTACAGAGCATAAAGAAGCAGAAAAAGTAAAGGTACCAAATGTACTAGGAAAAACAGAAGCACAAGCGAAAAAAGCTTTAGAAGATTTAGGATTGAAAGTGCAAACAAAATATGATAATGATAGTAGTGAAGATAATGGAGTAGTATTAGCACAGAGTCAAAAAGAGGGAGCAGAAGTAGAAAGAGGAGCAACCATTACAATTACAGTTAATCGAAAACAGACTAATACACAATCCAATACACAAACCAACAATACAACAAATAAAACGAATACACAATCGAATAACGTAGTAGACGATGGAGGAACAACAGGTGGAGATAAAACAAATACGAATGACGATAATACTTAATTTTATACTAGATACTATCTAAAAAATAGTATCTAGTATGCCTGTCTTAAAATAAAAAAGTTCTTAGAACTAGAAAGGAAAGAAAAATGCAAGTTACTTTATATAATACATTAACCAAAAAGAAAGAAGATTTTGTACCATTACAGAAAGAAGCGGTACGCATATATACTTGTGGTCCAACCGTATATAGCTATGCACATATTGGTAATTTTAGAGCTTATATTTTTATGGATAATTTAAGAAGAACTCTAGAATATAATGGATATACTTTAAAACATGTCATGAACCTTACAGATGTAGGACATTTAGAGTCAGATGCAGATGAGGGAGAAGACAAAATGGAAAAAGCAGCTAGAAGAGAGAATAAAGACCCTTATGAAATTGCAAAATTTTATGCAGACATATTTTTTAAAGATATGGGAAGACTACATATAGAAAAACCAGAAATCATAGCAAAAGCAACAGACCATATTCCAGAAATGATGTCTTTTGTGGAAGAATTAATCAAAAATGGATATGCTTATGAGACATCAAGAGCTATCTATTTTGATATTTCTAAATTAGATAAATATCCAGTTCTATCCAATCGTAAGTTAGATGACCAAATTGCAGGAGCTAGGGTAGAAGTAGATCCAGAAAAAAGAAATCCTTATGATTTTGCTGTATGGATTAAAGCACCAGAAAACCATATTATGAAATGGGAAAGTCCATGGGGATTATCCTATCCAGGATGGCATTTAGAGTGCTCTGCCATGAGTAGAAAATATTTAGGAGATGTTTTTGATATTCATACTGGTGGAGTAGATCATATCCCAACACATCACGAAAATGAAATTGCACAAAGTAAAGGATGCACAGGAAAGATACCAGCTAAAATATGGATGCATGTAGAGTTTTTGCAAGTAGATGGTGGCAAAATGTCTAAAAGTTTGGAAAATACATATACATTGGACCAATTACAAGAAAAAGGAATAGAACCATTAGCTTATAAATTATTCTGCTATACAGCACATTATAGGACAAAATTGAATTTCACTTTTGATAGTGCACTTTCTACACAAAAAGCATTAAATCGTTTGAGAGAAGCTTATGTAAAACACGAAGAAGCTCCAAAAATGAAAATAGAAGAAAACAAAATACAATCTTATAAAGAACGCTTTTTAGAAGCAATTAATGATGACTTAAATATGCCGCTTGCTATGGGAGTTGTATGGGAGATTGCTAGAAATGAAATAAAAGCGAAAGAATGGGCAGACTTATTATTAGAATTAGATAAGGTATTAGCATTAGATTTAAAAAATAGCAAAAGTTATTTAGAAACAGAAAAGAAAGTAGAATTGCCAGAAGAAATTCAAAAAATGGTAGAAGAAAGAAAAATAGCAAGACAAAATAAAGATTGGGCAAAATCAGATGATTTAAGAGAAAAGATAGAGCAAGCTGGATATCATGTAAAAGACACAAAAGAAGGTATGACAGTAGAAAAATTTTAGCAAACTACGTGCAAGAAGAAAGGAATGGAAAGAAAATGGCAAAAGAAGAAAAAAATATAGAAAATAGTAACTTCTTTAAAAAAGTTTGGATATGTATTACGGACTTTGAAAAATATCCAGAACTTGCTGCACAAAAAGGAACAAAAACATTAATATATATTGCAATTTTAATGGCAATTTTTTCACTAGTAGTAACTGCAATGAACACGGTCCAATTTTCCAATCAAATGGAAGAGGCTGTAACTTATTTTCAAGAAGAAATACCAAATTTGACTTTAGAAAGTGGAACGTTAACAGTAGAACAAGAAAATCCTATTATCATAGAAAATGAAGAAAGCGTGATTCCTCTTATTATTATTGATACGAATGCAGAAATTACAGAAGAGCAAATAGAAGAATACCGCAGTAAAATGCAAAATGTAGAGAATGCACTATTGTTTTTAAGAGAAAATGTAAGTATTAAAACAGCAGCTACAAATGGGGTCATGGAATATTCTTACCAAATACTAATGGAACAATATGGTATAGAAAAATTAGATAAACAAAGCATGATTCGTTATGTAAGTGGCAATAATAGAAATATGATATTAGTAAGCATGGGAATGATGACTTTTATTTATTCCTTTATGGTATATATGGTAAGTGTGCTAATGGATGCTTTCTTATTAGGTATAGTGGCTTATATAACAGCGTTGTTATTACGTTTGCGTTTGAAATTTAGTGCTATGTGCAATATGGCTGCCTATAGCTTAACTTTACCGATTTTATTAAATTTGGGATATATTATATTAAATATGCTAACAGGTTTTGAAATGAAATATTTTGAAATCATGTATATTGGTATTGCTTATATTTATATTGTGGCAGCCATTCTCATAATAAAGTCGGATGTGATGAAAAAAAGACAAGAACTTGCTCAAATTATAGAAGAGCAAGCTAGAGTAAAACAAGAAATGGATAGACAAAAAGAGGAAGAAGAAAGGCAAAAGGAAGAGCAAAGAAGAGAGGAAGAAAAACGTAAGAAGAGGGAAGAAGAAAAGAAAAAAGAAGAAGAAAAAAAGGAAAAACCTGTGGGAGAAGAACCACAAGGAGAAAATGGATAATAGAAAGAAAGGAATTAACAAAGTATGAGTCATGAAAAAGAAAAAAATAAAATAGATGACGAAAAAGAGAAAAATAAAAAGAAAAACAAGAAATATACTATTTTAATGATTGTTTTCACTATTTTATTCTTGATATTAGCTGGTATTTTGGTTTACATGGTTCTGCAAGGGAATACAGCAGAAGATAGAGAAATTGCCTATACAGATTTAATTAAACAAATAACGGATGGGGAAGTAGAAAAAGTAGAAATGACAGTAGGAAGTACTAGCGTAAAGGTAAAGCTAAAGGGAGTAGAAGAGGAGAAAACAGCTATTGTTCCGAATACACAAGCCTTTATAGAATTAGTACAAGATAAAGTAGCGGAAGGAAATAATATAGAATTAATACAAAATCCGCAAAATGTAATATTGGTTATTTTAGATAGTTTATATGGAATCCTACCAATGCTAATGATTGTAGTACTATTTGTGTTAATATTGAAAATGCAAGGATTAGGAGAAAAAGGAAAAGTATATGATAGTGAAGCAGTAAAAGAAAAAGTAAAATTTGACGATGTAGCAGGACTAGATGAAGAAAAACATGAGATGATGGAAATTGTACAATTTCTAAAAGAGCCAAAAAAGTTCAATGAAATGGGAGCAAAAATACCAAGAGGGGTACTATTATATGGTAAGCCTGGTACAGGAAAAACTTTAATTGCAAAGGCAATTGCAGGCGAAGCAGGCGTTCCTTTTATTTCTATGAGCGGTTCAGAATTTATAGAAATGTTTGCAGGATTGGGAGCATCTCGTGTAAGAAAATTATTTGAAAAAGCAAGAAAAGTAGCTCCATGTATTGTATTTATTGATGAAATAGATGCCATAGGTTCCAGAAGAAGCAATGGAAGTGGAGCAGAAACAGAAAATAATCAAACATTAAACCAATTATTAGTAGAAATGGATGGATTTGATACAGAAGAAACTATTATTGTACTTGCTGCAACGAACCGACCAGAAATGTTAGATAAAGCACTTTTAAGACCAGGAAGATTTGATAGACAAATTACAATTCCAGCGCCAGACTTAAGAGGAAGAGAACAAATTTTAGAAATACATGCCAAAGGCAAAAAATTTGCACAAGATATAGATTTAAAAAGTATCGCAGAAGATACCGCAGGTTTTACAGGAGCAGAATTAGCGAATATCTTAAATGAAGCAGCCATTATTGCTACAACGAGAGAGCATGAAGAAATAGAAAAGACAGACTTAGAAGAAGCTGTAAAAAAAGTAACAGTAGGACTTCAAAAAACAAGTAGGGTTATCTCGGATAAAGATAAAAGATTAACTGCTTACCATGAAGCAGGACATGCAATTGTTAGTAGATATTTGGAAACACAAGAACCAGTAAAAGAAATATCTATTATTCCAAGAGGTGTAGCTGGTGGTTATACTATGTACAAAACAAACGAAGACAAAAACTATATTGCAAAAACAGAAATGTTAGAACGTTTAGTGGTTTTATTAGGTGGACGAGCAGCAGAAAAAATAGCTTTAAATGACATTTCTACAGGTGCTAGTAATGATATAGAAGTGGCAACTAAAATAGCAAAAGACATGGTAACTGTTTATGGAATGAGTGATGTAGTAGGAACTATTTTTATTAATGTAGAAAAAGAACCATACGAATTAGAACTATTAGGAGATAAATTTAGTAATGCGATTGGTGCAGAAGTAAAATTACTATTAGATAATGCTTATCAAAAAGCACAAAGCATATTACGAGAGCATATGGATAAATTGCAAGTTATCGCAGAAGAGCTACTAAGAAAAGAAGTACTAACAGCAGAAGATTTTGAAAAATTTTTCCATGAATAAGCCACAATTTAGGGACAGTCCTTAAATTACACATTTGCAATGAAAAAAAACGTCCCTAAATTGCAATTGAACTTTAAGGAATGTCCCTAAAGTTCAATTTTTTTGTCATTCAAATAATCTAAAATGCCGCTTGGCGAAGTAAAGCAAAAAATAAGACAATAACTACACAAATTTTGTGTCTTTTGACCAAATCTTTTATTTACTAAGTGATTTCCATATTTTTCATCACCTAGAATAGGAAAACCAATATGCGCCATGTGTGCTCTAATTTGGTGAGTACGACCAGTCTCTATAGAAATATCCAAAAGGGAAGTATTTTGTTTTTTATCTTCTTTCAGTACTGTATAAGAAGTAACAATTGGTCTATATCCTTTTTTAGGTGTATCAGAAATATAGACCATAGATTTTTTAGCATCTTTAAATAAATAAGCATGCAAAATATCTTTCTTTTTTGGCAGAATGCCATAAACCATTGCTGAATAGTGTTTTTCTATTTCGTGTTGTTTAAATTTTGTCTCTAAGATAGAAAGGCTATCCTCATTTTTTGCAAATAAAACAAGTCCAGTTGTATTTCTATCAATTCTGTGGCATGGTTCTAAATAGGAGAAAGAAAATTGAGATTGCAAATAAGAAGTCATAGAATTTTCTCCTACCACTTCTATACCAGCTGGCTTATTGGCTACTAAAATATTATCATCTTCATAAATTACCCTAATTTCTTTTAAAAAAGGAAATAAGAATTCGTCAGAAATATAAACTTGTAGCGTATCTCCTACATGTAGAGTAATATTTTCATGAATCTTTTTACCATTTACACGGATATCCTTTTGGCGTAGTGCTTTGTAAAAAGTACCAGAGCTCATAGAAGGATATAAATCCGATAAAAAAGTATGTAATTTTCTTTGATTATATTTTTCATTTACTACTAAATTTTTCATATATCCATTATATAAGTTACTAGATAATGGTTTTAAATAAAAAATAGAGAGCTTCCCTTGAAACGGAGGCTCTTTTAATGATTAAATATAA
>CALXAS010000055.1 GCA_944386315.1 uncultured Clostridia bacterium
CTACTACTTTGGTTGTTCCAGCAGTAGAATTCATACAAATAATGGCAATTTCTGCATCCTCTAGTTTATATTCTTCAAAGAAACTATATTTTCTACCAGTCATTTTTTCAAAATCTTCTGCTACTTCTAAGATTACCTTTTTAGCAGCACGCATTGCATTTGCTTGTTGGTATTTATGTTCAAAAAGATAAGCTTGTAAATCCATTGGACCAACAGCAATTGGCTCTTTATCATTTAAAAGATAATGCTCTGGTTTATATTCTCCTACAAAATTCTTTACTTTGTCATCCTCTATTAATTCAATATTTTCAATAGAATGAGAAGTAATAAATCCATCTTGGCAAACACATAAAGGAAGTCTAACATCTTTATGTTCTGCAATACGATGGGCCATAATTAAATTATCGTAAGCTTCTTGGTTGTTTTCTGAAAACAACATAATCCATCCACTATCACGAATACCCATAGCATCAGAATGGTCATTGTGAATGTTCAGTGGACCAGAAATAGCACGGTTTACTAGAGGCATAACAATAGGAAGTCTTAAAGAAGAGGCAATATATACCATCTCCCACATTAAAGCAAGACCATTAGAAGAAGTAGCTGTCATGGCTCTTCCTCCAGCAGCTTCTGCACCAATGCAAGCACTCATAGCACTATGCTCACTTTCTACTGCCACAAACTCTGTATCTACTGTTCCATTACTAACAAAAGTAGAAAAATATTGTGGAATTTCAGTAGAAGGTGTAATAGGAAAAGCAGCAACAACATCTGGATTAATTTGCTTCATAGCAATAGCAGATGCTTCATTACCACTTAAACGTTCTCTAATACTCATATTTTTCATCCTTTCTATCTTTAAATTTCTTTCATTTCAATTGCACCGAATGGGCAAGTTTTAGCACAAACACCGCAACCTTTGCAATAATCATAATTAAAATCCGTTCTTTTTTGATCTTTTCCTACTGGAATTGCGTTGTCTGGGCAAACTGGGAAACAAAGACCGCATTGTTTACATTTTTCAGGAATAAAAACGGGTTTTACACTTCTCCAGTCACCTGTTTTAAAACAAACAGAATTACCAGCTTCGTAGATATCTCCACCTGGTGTCATTTCCTGCCATGGAGTATCTTTATTAATTTTTACGTCAGCCATTTTCTATTTCCTCCTTTACATTTCTACTTCATGAACATCTTTTAAAGCCATCTCTAAAGCCTTCATGTTACCTTCAATTACTTCAGGTTTTTTTGCAAATTTGTGCTTAAAAGAACCTTGCATATCATTTATAAATTCTTCTTCCGTCATAATGCCAGAGACTTTAACAATAGCTGCAAGCATTGGTGTGTTTGGGAAATACTTGCCAAGTGCTTCTTCTGATATTTTTTTCGCATCTACTGTATACACTTTTCCTTTATAACCATGTAAAACAGATTTTAAATAAGTAGCATCTTTTGTAGTGTTAATAACAATGGCACCAGTTTCTTTTAAACCATCTGTTACAGGAACAGACTCTAATAAAGAATCATCTACAACAACTACATAATCTGGTTCATAAATATTACTATGAATACGAATAGGAGAGCTACTAATACGGTTGTATGCAGTAATAGGAGCACCCATTCTCTCTGGACCATATTCCGGAAAACCTTGAATATATTTGCCAGTGTTAAAAGCTGCATCAGCAAGAAGTAGAGAAGCAGTTTTTGCACCTTGTCCGCCTCTACCATGCCATCTAATTTCAATAATGTTATCCATCACATTCATTCCTTTCTCTTTGTATTTTCCTACTCTTTTCGAAACATATTGCTAGTCTTAAGTATATGCTTTGAGGCAAAAATTGTCAAGAGATTTTAGGCAACTACCGAATGGTCAGGTGTCCATTTAAGTCAGTCGAATGATGTCGAAAAATAACTGATTGTACATTAGTATTGTTAAATCACATACAATATGATATATTAGTATATGGAAATAATCATAAAGACCAACACTAAGTACAATAGTACATAGTAAAAGAGTAGGAAATGTTGTGGATTCCTACTCTTTTTTGTTCCTTGTATTATCTCTTTAATAGAGCTATGAATACAAAATCAATATATTAATATAGACCAAATATTAATATATTGTGAATACCAATAGCAATGAAAGTTACTTGTTATTCACTACAGATATATTACTACATTTTTTTGATATGTCAAACATTATCTTGAAAAAGAAGGCAAAACGGTTGACTTTTTATCTTCTTTTAGTATATACTTAAGTCCGAAATGAAAGAAAAAAAGGAGCAGATGATACATGTTATCGAAAGCGAAAAATTTTATGCTACTATTAGGAATGACAAGCATTTTTATACTTTTATGGACAGCTAGTAGCTATGCTACAACAGGAATTGTAAATACAGATACATTGAAATTAAGAAAAGAACCTTCTACTAGTTCAGAAATATTAGACTTACTAGATTATAATGAGAAGATAGAAATTACAGGAGAAGAGGGCGACTGGTACAGTGTAGTACATGAGGGAACAGCTGGTTATGTAAGCAAGCAATATATGAAAGTAGAAGAGGAAGAAGAGACACAAACGAATACACAAGTAAATGAAACAACGCAAGCACCAACACAAAATGTAGTAGAGAATACTACCACAAATACAATAACAGAAACTACTAGTGCAGAGGTTACTGAGCCAGAAGAAACAGCTACACAAAATGTATTAAAAGAAGACACACAAATTAGCATATTACCTTTAATACAAGCTAGTAAAATAGGAACAGAAAAGAAAGGAACTAGTGTAGAAATAATTACAACGGCTGGAAATTGGTGCTACATTGCGACAGAAAATCTAAATGGATGGGTAAGACAGGATGCTTTAGAAACTGAAACACCACAAACAACTACTCCAGAAGAAACTACACCAACTACAGAGGAGACACCAGCTACAACCGAGCAAGAAACAGCAATAGAAGAAACAACTATGTATGTAACAGGTTCTTCTGTTTATGTAAGATCAGGACCTGGAACAAACTATGAAATTGTTACCTCTCTTATTAGAGGAAATTCCGTAAAGGCAGTTGCAGAAACAAGCCAGTGGTATAAAGTAGAAGTAAATGGACAAACTGGCTATATTTCCAAAAGCTTAGTATCTACTACAAGACCAGAAACTACATCTAGAGGTACAGAAACCTCTAGAACGCAAGACGAAGAAAAGCAAGTAAGTACACCAGAAGAAGAAAACACACAGGCAGAACAAACAGTAGTGCAAACAAGTACTGGTCAGCAAATTGTAGATTATGCGAAAAACTATTTAGGATGCAAGTATGTTTATGGAGGTTCTGGACCAAATACATTCGATTGTTCCGGATTTACCATGTATGTATATCAAAAATTTGGAGTAACACTTAGCCATTCTGCTAGAGCACAATCTAAGGTAGGAACAGCAGTAGAAAAAGAAAACTTGCAATTAGGAGATTTAGTATTTTTTAAAGATTACGAGACCATGGACGGAATAGGTCACTGTGGTATTTATATAGGAGATGGCAACTTTATTCATGCTTCTTCTGGAACAGGATATTGTGTAAAAATCTCTACTTTGTTATCTGGTAGTTATGCTACAAGGTATGAAACAGCAAGAAGAGTTATTTAAAAAAGAAAAAATGGGGCAATGCAGAAAAGGAAAATATTTTCCTTTTAGAAAGAAGTGTAAAGAAAATGCAAATTGCTCTATTTGGTTGGATATTAGGATTAATAGGGGGACTATACTTACCAAAATTAAGTATAGTCTTTTTTCTATGCTCTTTATTAGGAATGCTATTATTAAAAAAGGTAAAGAAAAAATATAGCGTGCTTAGGGTTGTACAAAGGCATATTTCCTATCAAAAAATTATCTTAATGGCAATAAGTTTTATCCTAGCCTTTCTACTCATGCAAGAAAAAGAAAGAGATTATTGCCAAAGATACGCAGAGGTAATGGGGGAGGCAGAAGTGATAGGCACCATTGTGAGCATGCCAAAAGAAAAGGAATATAGAACGGATTATACCATGCAAGTAGAGAGCATAAATGGACAAACTTTGCAAAAAAATACCAGAATTTTATTACAGCTAAAAAAGGGAAAACAAGCACAAAACCATTTAGCTTATGGAAATAAAATAAAAGTAAAAGTAGAATTAAAAATGCCGACAAAAGCTAGAAATACGGGAGGGTTTGATTATAGTTTTTATCTAAAAACAAAGCAAATTTATGCAATTGCTACAGGCAAAGAAGAAAATGTTACTCTTTTAAAGAACGAAAACAACAATTTGTGGCAAAAGCTAGTAATAACAGTAAAGCAGTCTGTTATGGATAAAGTAAAAGAAGTATTGCCACAAGAGGAAGCGGAGCTATTTATAGGCATATTAATTGGAGAGAGGCAAGGGATACAAGAAGAAATAGAAGAGAATTTTAAAAATAGTAGTTTAACTCATCTTCTAGCCGTTTCAGGTTCTCATGTAGCTTATATTTTGATGGGAGTTACCTTTGCTGTAACGCAGCTAAAAGGAGACAAAAAAATAGGGAAAATAGGAACCATTTTATTTCTATTCTTTTTCATGGAATTAACAGATAGAACTGCATCAGTAGTAAGAGCGTGTGTTATGGCAATGTACGCCATAGTAGCGAATTTATGTCATAAAAAAATAGATTGGCTAGGTAGTATTTGCTTTAGTTTGTGGTGGATATTGTTAGAAAATCCGTATAGCTTATGGGATACCTCCCTTATTTTGTCTTATGGAGGAACAATAGGAATCTTACTATTTATTCCTCTTTTTCAGAAAAAGAAAAATCCAAACGAGGAGAAAAATCATAAACTATTAGAAAAGTGTAAAAACTACCTAAAGGAAAGTTTTATGATTACCATTAGTGCCAACTTAATTTTACTTCCCATTATGGCGTATTTATTTTATACTTTATCTTTTACCTTTTGGATAGGTAATTTACTAGCGACACCGCTCATGGAAGGAATTATATTCATAGGTATTGCATTTTTGACAAGTGCCTATTTATGCATGCCTTTAGCAATACTAATGGCTGTGCCATTAAAATGCCTGTTACAATTATTACTGCTAGTAGCAAAAGTATGTGCAGACCTGCCTTTTTCTAATATCAGCGTGATAAGACCACCTATAGTAGGAATACTTTTCTATTATTTACTACTATTCTTATGGATAGGATATCGCAGATTATCCCAAAGAAGAAAAACACAAATAAAAGAAATCTATCAGAAAAAGAGAAAGACCGTTTTGATAAGTTTTCTACTCATGGTTATTCTTCTAACATTTTTATATAAACTACCAGGAGAATTACAAATCTTTTTTATAGATGTGGGGCAAGGGGACAGCATGCTAGTGATAACACCACAAAAGAAAACTTTGCTAGTAGATGGAGGAGGGAGTAAAAGTACAAGTTTTGATGTGGGAGAGCAAACGCTACTTCCGTACTTATTAAATAAAGGAATTACAACAATCGATTATATGATGCCATCCCATTTCGACGAGGACCATGTGCAAGGATTATTGACTATTTTAGAAAAGCTAACCGTAAAAAAGGTAATTGTAGCAGAGCAAAAAGTAGATTCTGAAAATTATCAAAAATTTATGAAGCTCGTAAAACAAAAAAATATACCAATCCTATGGATAAAACAAGGAGATAGACTTGTATTAGAAAAAGGAGTAACCTTAGATATTTTGTGGCCAAAAACAGAATGGATAGCAGAAAATGCGGTAAATAATAACGCTATTGTAGCGAACTTACATTATGGGAAATTTAGCCTATTATGCACAGGAGATATAGAAGAAATAGCAGAAAAAGAAATCCTGCAATGTTATCAAAATACAGAATTATGCAAAGCAACTGTACTAAAAGTAGCCCATCATGGCTCGAAATCCTCTAGTATACAGTCTTTTTTAACAATGGTAAAACCCAAAATTGCTTTAATTGGTGTGGGAGAAACTAACACCTTTGGGCATCCCAATGAAGGTGTTCTAGAAAGATTAGAAAATATAGGTGCCAAAATTTATAGAACAGATAAAAACGGAGAAATTAGCCTAAAAGTAAACAAAGAAGGAAAAATAAAAATAAATAACAAAATTGGAAAATAATTGTATAAAAATAAGAAAAAAATCCCATACTAATAACAAAATAGAATGCAATAGTTAAGAGCTTTAAATTACAAGACAAATATAAAATACATATTCTTAAGGAAAAAGGTGGGAATGAAATGAAAAAGTGGTTTATTATAGGGCTAATAGGAACCATTATTTTAGCCGTTATTTTAACAATTACAGTGCAAATTATTCTAGAAGAAAATACACAGCAAGAAATTTATCAGCAAAGAGCAGAAGTGCAAGAGGAAGAAGAGAATAGAGAACTAGCAGAAAATGAATTAGCTATGACTAGCACTACAGGAGAAGATAAAATTTCTCCTAATGCAGTTATTTATTTTAAAACTTATTATGCAAGTTGTAAACATACCACAACAGAAACAGTAGATGTACCAGAAGAATTAGTAAATAAAACAAGAGAAGATGTAGCAGAAAAATACAAAGATTGGGATATAGGAGAATTTACAAATCAAGAAATCACACTGTATTGCGAGCAACAAGGTATATGCCCGGAACATTATATGATAAGAGAAAAAGATGGATATATAGCTATTTATCAAGTAGGAGAAGACGGAACAGAAACATTAAAAGAGATGACAGGAATTGTTACCAACTATTTGCCGGAAACAGATATATTAAGATTAGAGGAAGGAATTAAGGTAGTGGGAAAAGAAGAATTAAATGCAACCATAGAAGATTATGAATAGTACATTCAGGAAAAACGAAAATTGGCTCGCAACCGTGAATGATACTCACTGTACAATATTTAAAAGTATGGTAAGATATAAAATATAATTGTAATAACTTATTAACATAAATTAAAAATTGAAAAAGTGAATAAGTTAAGAGAAATTTGGAAAACATAAGAAAAATAGGAGGAGAAGAGAATATGAAAAATAGTGTAAAAAGACAAACAGGTATTACTCTAATAGCGCTTGTCGTAACTATCATCGTGTTAATTATTCTAGCTGGCGTATCTATAGCCATGCTAGTAGGCGAGAATGGAATTATTACGCAAGCACAGAGGGCAGATGAATTAACTACACAAGCACAGCAAAAGGAAGCAATTGAACTTGCTGTAGCATCCGTACAAGCACAAGGAACTTTAGAACTAGATAAAACAAAACTAGAGATAGCATTACAATCACAACTAGGAGATACATCATATACTTTAACAGAAAATGGAGATGGAAGTTTCTTGCTACAAATAGCGGAAAGAAGCTATTATATTGATAGCACAGGAAAAGTAATAACAGAGGAAAATATGATAGCAATAGGCTCAGCAGAACAATTAAAAGCATTTAGAGATGATGTAAATAGCGGAAATACGTATGAAGGTAAATATGTGTATTTGACTGGCGATATAACATTGGATATAAATGAAGAATGGGAACCGATAGGAATATTTGTAGATAGTGGCTCAAATGTAAATACAAAAGCATTTAAAGGAATATTTGATGGAAAATGGAATAAAATTAGCAATTTGAAAATCAGTGAAAATAATTACCAATCTCAAGGCTTATTTGGATTTGCTAGAAATGCAAAAATCAAAAATATAGGATTAGACAACACATGTGCTATAACAGCAAGTGCTGTAAAGCAAGGGGCTATTGTTGGGTTTATATATGATAGTACAGTTGTGTCAAATTGTTATAATAAGAGTAATATGGGGAACGTTAGTAATACGCATGGAGGAGGCATTATAGGAACAGCTAGTTTGAATTGCAAAGTAGAAAATTGCTATAATAATGGTGAAGTTATACGGTAGTGGGGCAGGAGGAATTGTAGGTGATGTAGTTGTGAGTAGCCAAGTACTAAATTGTTATAATACAGGAAAGATAAAATGTGAAAAAGGAGGAGGAATTGTTGGTGATTTAACAAGAGGTTCTACTATAGCTAACTGTTATAATATAGGAACTATTGAAACCAATTTTATGGAATATGCTGGAATTATATCTTATACAACATCTAGTAAAAATACTATACGAAATAATTATTACTTGGAGAATGTAATTAATGGAACATCAAATGATAGAATAATTATAGATGGTATTGAAGCAATGGAAGAGGAAAATTTAAAAGGGTTGAGTTCTGTTTTGGGAGTAGCCTTTAAAGAAGATGATAATAATATTAATAATGGTTATCCTATTTTGCAGTGGCAATAAGAAATTTAATTAGTGCACTAAACGTTAGCACGTGGTTAAAAAGAAAAACCACACACATCCAAAACGCAAGATGAGAAAAAAATAAGTATCCTCTAACAAGAAATCTAAAAAATTATGTATAAATAGATAAAAGAGATAGAAATATTTGAAAACGTAGGAAATCTCCTTTAAAATATATTGCGTGAAAAATCACACAAATATATTAAAAAGGGGGTTTTGTTTATGACAAATTCATCTTTTTCTCATTTTCTAATGAAATTTTTACAAATAAATGATATAATAGCAAACAATAGAATAAATAGAGAAAACATTATCCAAAATAGTATAATAAAAGGAGGGAAATCTTATGCAAGAATGGGAAGGCATAGGAATAGGAGAGAGTAATTTTAAAGGCTTAAGACTAAGAAAAAATTATTTTATAGACAAAACCATGTATATCAAAAACATTATAGACAACCAAAGTAGAGTAGTATTAGTTACACGTCCAAGAAGATTTGGAAAAACACTCAATATGAGTATGTTAAGATATTTCTTTGACTGCAATGTAAAAGATAATAAAGAATTATTTGAAGGTTTAAAAATTATGGGGCAGGGAGAAAAATATACTTCCAAACTAGGAGCATATCCATGCATTTATTTAACATTAAAAGATGTGAGTGACGTAAGCTATGAAAATATGTTGCTGGATTTAAAAACAGCAATATTAGAAATGTATAGAGAGCATATGTATTTATTAGATAGTGATAAAATCTACCCATTTGAGAAAGAAAAAATAATGGATATCCTTTATACAAGAGAAGATGAAACAGCTTTAAAGACAAGTATAAAAGAACTAAGTGGCTATTTATATAGGCATTTTGAAAAGCCAGTTATGCTATTTATTGACGAATATGATGTACCAATTCAATCAGCCTATATAGAAGGATATTATGACCAAGCTATAAAATTCCTAAAAACGTTTTACGGAACCACCTTTAAAGATAATTCCTATTTGGAGAAAACGGTACTTACAGGAGTAAGTAGAGTAGCAAAAGAAAGTATTTTTA
>CALXAS010000056.1 GCA_944386315.1 uncultured Clostridia bacterium
CGTAGGAGAAGTATTCGATAAACTATTTGTAAATTGCAAAAAAAGAATAGTAGTTGCAACTTTTGCATCTAATGTGCATAGAGTACAACAAATAGTAGATGCTGCTGTAGAAAACGGTAGAAAAATAGCTGTTTGTGGTAGAAGTATGATTAATATGATAGAAACAGCAAGAAAACTTGGTTATATTGATGTTCCAGACAATGTGTTTATTGATATTGATTTCATTAAGAATTATACAGATGAGCAATTGGTTATTATTACAACAGGTAGCCAAGGAGAAACGATGTCTGCCTTAACAAGAATGGCAGCAGGAGAACACAAAAAAGTAGAAATTACACCAAATGATTTAATTATTATTTCTGCAACAGCCATTCCAGGAAATGAAAAATTAGTTTCAAAAGTAATTGATGATTTAATGAAAATAGGAGCAGAAGTAGTATATAGCGCATTAGAAGATGTCCATGTATCAGGACACGCTTGCCAAGAAGAACAAAAACTAATTTTATCATTAACAAAACCAAAATACTTTATACCAGTGCATGGAGAGTATAGACAATTAATAGCACATGCAGAAACTGCTAAAAAGATGGGAATAGAACCAGAAAATATTTTTATTAGTACCAATGGTAGAGTATTAGAATTAAATGAAAAAGAAGCAAAAATAACAACAACAGTACCATCTGGAAAAGTATTGGTAGATGGTTTAGGTGTTGGAGATGTAGGAAATGTAGTACTTCGTGATAGACAACATTTATCACAAGATGGATTAATTGTTATTGTAATGACAATGGACAATAGTAATGGAGAAATTGTATCCGGTCCGGATGTTATCTCAAGAGGATTCGTTTATGTGAAAGAATCAGAAAACTTAATGGACGAAGTAAAGAGGGTAGTAAGAGAAGAAGTGCAAGCGTTAGAAGCCAATGGTGTAACAGATTGGTCAACTATTAAATCCACATTAAAAGACCACTTAAGAGACTATGTATTCCAAAAAACAAAAAGAAACCCGATGATTTTACCAATTATTATGTCTTTATAAAGAAAGGAAGAAGCGTATGGATTATAAGGAGTTAGCAGATAAAATTTTTCCAAATGTAAAGGAAATTGCTTATTATGAAGAAAAATATAAAAAAAGAGATTTACCAGAAGGAGCTATTGTAACAAGATATGCACCAAGCCCAACAGGTTTTGTGCATTTAGGCTCTTTATATCAGGTTGTCATTGCAAAAAAGGTAGCAAAACAGACAAATGGAGTTTTCTTTTTAAGAATAGAAGATACAGATCAAAAAAGAGAAGTGGAAAATGGCGTAACAGGAATTCTGCAATCTTTAAAAGATTTTGGATTAGAGCCAGATGAAGGAATGACGGATGAAATCCACGAAAAAGGAAACTATGGGCCATATAAACAATCTTTAAGAAAAGATATTTATGAGGCTTATGCAAAATATTTATTAGAACAAGGAAAAGCTTACCCATGTTTTGCAACACCAGAAGAATTAGAAGAAATGAGACAAAAGCAAGAAGCAGCTAAAATTCGTCCTGGATATTATGGCGTGTGGGCAAAATATAGAAATTTATCTGTAGAAGAAGCGGCAGAAAAAATAGATAAAGGAGAAAGCTATATTATTCGTTTAAAATCTCCAGGTAGAGAAGATAGAAAAATAAAGCATCATGATTTAATTAAAGGAAATGTAGATTTTCCAGAAAATGACCAAGATATAGTTATTATTAAAGCAGATGGACTTCCTACCTATCATTTTGCCCATGCAGTGGATGACCATTTAATGGGAACAACCCATGTAATTCGTGGAGATGAATGGCTATCTTCTGTACCACTTCATTTGCAATTATTCCAAATGTTAGGTTTTAAAGCACCAAAGTATGCACATATTGCACCTATTATGAAAGAAGAAGACGGAGGAAAAAGAAAGCTTAGCAAACGTAAAGACCCAGAAGCAGCAGTTAGCTATTATACAGAAATGGGAATTCCAAAAGAAGCAGTAATTGAATATTTACTAAATATTGCGAATTCTAATTTTGAGGCATGGAGAAAGCAGAATCCAGATGCTTCTTTAGATGATTTTGAACTACAGCTAAACAAAATGAGCGTAAGTGGTGCTTTATTTGATATTGTAAAAATATTGGATATTGCTAAAACAGTTATTTCTAAATATACAGCAGAACATATTTATGAAGAAGCATATAAGTGGGCAGAAAATTATGATGAAGAACTAAAAAATCTATTGCAAGATAAAGACTACGCTTTAAAGGTATTTGGTATAGAAAGAGGAAATGTAAAACCTAGAAAAGACATTAGCAAATGGTCAGATGTGAAAGAAAATATAGAGTATATGTATGATAGTAAATTCTTTGGAAGAGAAATAGAATATCCCTATCAAAAAATAGCAGATCCGGAAAAAGTGAAAGAAATTTTGCAAAAATACATACAAAACTATTATGCACCAGAAGACGACAAGCAAACTTGGTTTGATAAAATAAAAGATTTAGCAGAAGAAACTGGTTTTGCAAGAGAAGTAAAAGAGTGGAAAAAAGAGCCAGAAAAATGGCCAGGGCATGTAGGAGATGTAAGTACAGTCATTAGAGTAGCTTTAACTGGTAGAACAAACACTCCAGATATGTATGAAATTATGCAAGTACTAGGAAAAGAAAGTGTGATAAAAAGATTAGAAAAGGCACAAGAGTATTTAAAATAAAAAATAAAGTAAAAATGCAGAATGTAAAATTAGCAAAAGAGAAAGAAGCAAAATACGTAAAAAATAATGCGCAAGGAAAAGGAAAAAAAAAAGAAAAGAAGAAAAGGATGGATGAGGATGGAGTACAAAATAGGAAATATTGTAAGAACTAAAAAACAACATCCTTGTGGCAGTAAACTCTGGGAGATTACAAGAGTAGGCGTAGACTTTAAACTAAAATGTTTAGGGTGTGGACATGTGATTACAGTAGAAAGACCAAAAGCACTAAAAATGATTACGAAAAAAATAGAAGACAACAAAGAAAATAGCTAAAAGGAAAGTAGCTTACTTCTTTTAGCTAAAGTGAATAGCAAGAAGAAGCCTGCAGATTTTATAGGAAGAAAACACAAGGTTCTATAAAATTTGCAGGTCTTCTTTTTTTATTAAAAAATCTCTTAACTAAAGTTAGACTCTTATTTTTTGTACTGAGGAAAAGTTATCACAAAGGTAGTTTGGTTATCTTTGCTTTCTGCTCGAATATTGCCACCATGCAAAGTAATAATTTCTTTTGCAATGGCAAGTCCAAGCCCTGCACCACCTGTATGTGTCCCACGAGAGTCGTCTAAACGATAGAATTTTTCAAAAATAGAATTTAGTTTATTTTCTGGAATGGTATACCCTTCATTTTGTATAGAAATAGAGATTTCCTCATTTATGCAAGTAACATGAATGATAATGTCTGTATGCTCAAAGCTATAAGAAATAGCATTTTTGATGACGTTATTCAAAACTCTAGATAATTTATCCGGGTCAGCCAAACAAGTAAGGTTATCTTCACAATGAATGATAATTTTCTTTCCTTGCTCATTAGTTACAGGATAAAATTCGTCAATTAATTGCTGTAGTAAGAATTTTAAATTTAAATTTTTTTTCATTAAAACTAGATTAGTATCATTAAATTTAGCAA
Source organism: uncultured Clostridia bacterium (assembly GCA_944386315.1). Lineage (GTDB taxonomy): Bacteria > Bacillota > Clostridia > TANB77 > CAG-508 > UMGS1663. The sequence goes on from CALXAS010000056.1 coordinate 3,661, forward strand.
TTTCAAAAAATTCATTCATTAAATCTTCTAAGCGATAAGCTTTTTCCAAAGTGATATTTGTGTATTTTACGCGTTGCTCCATTGGTAAATCAGGAGTTTCTTTTAACAATTCTAAATAGCCAATGACAGAGGTAAGTGGTGTTTTTAAGTCGTGAGCTAGATAAACAATTAAATCATTCTTTTTTTGCTCACTCTCTTTGGCTAGTCGCTCATTTTTTTCTGCCTCATGTTTTAAATGGTTCATCTGTGTGCTAATATCTGCAAGCTCTGCTGGAAGTTGGATGTATTCTACGTTTTTGTCTAGTAACTGAGAAGATGCAATTTCTAGGGCAGAAATATAGGAATAGGTCTTTTTTAGCAAACGATAAGATAAAAAGGCAATACCCAGTATCAGAATCAGGCAAATGAAAAGGATGATAAGCATAGCATAGGGCTGTGTTCCGTCAAATAAAAAACTAAAAAGCCATAAAGCTTCATAATATACTTCGGGCAGAACATCATATACCCACTGAAAGTCCAAAAGAGAGATAATTTGTGCCATAGCAAGAAGAACAAGAAGAAAAATAGCAGTAAAAATCAAAATTCTTAAAAAGAAATTTTTACGTATTTTTTCCCATAAAGTTTGTTTTTTATTCGATTTCATATCCCACACCCCAAACTGTTTTAATAAATTTTGGATTTTTAGGCTTTTCCTGTAATTTTTCACGTAGCCTTTTGATATGCACCATAACCGTATTATTACAATCTAAATACTTTTCTCCCCAAACATTAGAAAAAAGTTCTTCACTACTCACCACTCTGCCTCGATTTTGGCATAAATACCAAAGAATAGAAAATTCAATAGGCGTTAAATTAATTTCTTGGTTATATAAAGTACATTTGTGGTTTTCCTTGTTCACATATAAGCCTAAAAATTCTATCACATTTTTATTTTCTTTTTCTGTATTATATTGATAGTATCTACGCATGGCAGACTTTACCCTAGCTACTAATTCTAAGGGATTAAAGGGTTTTGTCATATAATCGTCTGCTCCAATAGACAATCCTTGAATTTTAGAAATATCATCTACTTTAGCAGTTAACATTAAAATGGGATAATGATATTTTTTTCTAATTTCACGGCAAATAGCAAAACCATCTATATCTGGTAACATGACATCTAAAATAGCCATATCTAAGTGTTTTTCTTCTATACATTTTAAAGCTTCTTTAGAGTCATAAAATTTATATACCGTAAAATTTTCATTTTTTAAATAAACTTCCACTAAATCAGCAATTTCTTTTTCGTCATCTAATACTAAAACCGCATAACTCATAGTTTATCTCGTCCTTTCAGCAGTATTGTAACATAAAAGTAGGATGCCCTACAACAAATGTAAGAAAAACGTAAGAATTTCGTAAACAAAATATAAGAAATTTGTTAGAGAAAAGTAAAAAGTAGAGGAGAAAAAAGCGATATAGTAAGCTAAAAGAAATAGCTTAAAAATGCTTTTATCGTTAGAAGTAGCTTAGAAAGGACTAGGTTTTAAAATGCAAATTGTAGTAGGAATTTGCTTATGCATTAGTTTTATAAATTTTATAAAAAGGAAGAAACAAGTTTCTCATCAATTAGTGAGCAAAAGAAAGGGGCATCCAAAAATAAATGTGGTTGTTGGAATTATTTTGGTTTGCTTTGCCGTTTTTACAAGACTCTATAAAATAGAAGAGTTATTAAATGGATTGCATGTAGATGAAGTAGGAATGGGGTATGATGCTTTTTGCATTGCTAATTATGGAGTAGATAGATATTTGCATCATTTCCCTGTGTATATGATTAATTTTGGTGGAGGGCAAAGTGCCTTATATACTTACTTAGCAGCCATTATGGTAAAAATATTAGGTTTAAATACGCTAGCTATTCGTTTGCCAGGAGTTATTTTGAGTTTAACATCTATTTTAGCAGGTTTTTTCCTTATTCAGAAAATGCATGGTGTTCGATGGGGATTTGTATTCATGTTACTAATGATAATTTGCCCTTGGCATGTGATGCAATCCCGATTTGGCTTAGATTGTAATTTACTATCTTCTATGATAATGATTTCTATCACCTTATTGATAATAAGTAAAAAGTGGTGGCAGTATATATTAGCCGGAGTTTCTTTTGGTATTACTCTATACACTTATGCTTTATCTTATATCATCCTTCCTGTTTTCTTGTTATTCAGCAGTAGCTATATACTCTATGTAAAAAAAGCAAGGTGGAAAAATATTCTTTTTATGGCGATACCGATTGTTATTTTAGCCATTCCTTTAATTTGGATGCTACTCGTGAATATGGGATATTTAGAGCAAATAGATGGAGCCATCAGTATTTTAAAGTTGCCGGATTTCCGCACAGGAGAATTGAATTTTAATAATATTTGGGGAAATCTGGGACAATTTTTTACCATCTTAACAGCAGGAAGTTTTGTGTATAATGCGATTCCACAGTTCGGAACCATCTATTTATTTGCTATTCCACTAGCAATAGTGGGAATAGGAATAGCTATCAAAGATACAGTAATATCTATCCAGAAAAGAAAGTTTTCTATGAGTAGTATCTTCCTATTTTTATGGCTTGCCAATATGGTACTCATGCTACTTACCAGCGTGAATGTAAATAAAATCAATTCTATTTACATAGCACTACTTTATTTCGTTTTTCTATCTTTAAAAAATTTGTATCATTATTTTAAAATAGGGTTTGTGGGGATTAGTATTCTATACTTAGTTGTGGCAATTTGCTTTTTTCAATACTATTTTTGCCAATATGAAAAAGATTATCCACAAATAGATTTAGTAAATGAAGATGTGATACCTTTAAGTCAAGAAATACAGAAGCTAGATAAAAACAAAACTGTATATATGCATTTGAATATACATCAGCCTTGGATTTATGTTTTATATGCTTTGCAAATTTCTCCTTATGAATTTAATGAGGGGAAAAGAGAAAATACCATAGATGGTTGGAATAATAATTATGCCTTTGGCAGGTACGAATTTGAACTACCAAAAGGGGTGCAAGACAATAGTATTTATGTAATTTGTGAAGAAGATGCAGAGGAAGAGGTGAAAAGTTTTATACAGGAATTGGAGGAAAAAGAATATCAGGTGGAGCATTATGGGAGGTATGGTATCTATTACGAAATCAACCATTATGTAGACAAATTACAATAATTATGCTATAATGATAGAAGACCCAAAATTTGGATATCGTTGGGGAAAATCAATCCAACGAAAAATTTGATAGGAGGATATAAAATGAACAAGGTTACTATTTCAGCCCGGACAAGAGAAGCAAGTAAAATGCTCAAAGAAGCAATAGAGCAAAGCTTTGGATTTGAATTAAAAGGTTTGCAACATCCAGTAGAGTTTGCTACAGATTTGGATGCAGACGTTATAATTCAAATTTTGAAAAGCTTTATCCGGAATGAAAGGATGGATTCTCTTTCTTTCCATTACGAAGGAGATACAGAAAAAGAAGAAAAGCAACCGGAGATTTTAGAGGTCCCTACGGAAGTACAGGAGGAAGAAGATGACGACGATGGCACTTATCTTTTTGTGGATAAAGAAATAAGTCAGTTGTCACGAAAGCAGCAAGTGTTGAGGCTCTTTCAAAGAAAAGAGCAGTGGGAAAATAAGGAGATAAAAGAAACCTTAGGTCTAACGGAGGCAAATGTATGGCATATCTTGAACGAATTACAAAAAGAAGGACAAATCGAAAAGGTGAGTAGAGGAGTCTGGAAAAAGGTTGTTATCGAAGAATTAAAAGAACAACCAATGTGCATGGGAACTGCTGTAAAGCAAAGTATCATGTCTTTCTTAGGAAATATGGTACAAGAAGTATCTATTTTCTATTTGAAAGAAGTCACAAAGTTTAGTGAAAGAGCCATTGAAAAAGCACTTGCTGAACTGAAAGAAGAAGGTTTGGTAGTGCAAACACAAAAAGGTATGTGGAGGCCTTCACACCTATCCTATCCGTATAGTGACATATACGAAAAGGAGGAGTATCATCTTATTCTGGACGAAATCATGTCTTCCGAGTACTTTAAGGGAGAACGTCTAAAAAAGATGTTCTCGGAGGAACTTGTAAATCAATTACTTCAGGAGTTGGTGGAGAGTGATTGTATCAAAAAAGTGGAGGAGGATAAATACCTCGTCTACTTGGAAAGCAGGATGATCTACTTCCTCTCTAAACATCCTGGAGCTAATGTAAGCATGATGAAGAGCAATATGCCTCTGGAAAAAGAAAGAGATATTGCTGCAAATATAAATGTTTTATTGAGCAACAATGTCGTGGAAAGAAGAGGGAAAAACAGAGGATATGTCCTCTTATCAAAATAAGGCGTCTATGCCTTAGAACAAAGGAAGCATACTACCGCACAAAGGTAAGTATGCTTCTTTTGATTTAAATTTATACTAAAAACTTTTCCATTTCTTTCCACACAGCGTCTGTATAAATTCTTCTTTCTGCAGAAAAAGGAAGAAAAGGTAAATCCTTTAAAGGATTTAGTTCTTCTTGCAAAACTTTTACTTGAGAATCTACTTTGGTAACGGCAATTTTGTCCGCTTTATTTGCAATAATCATACATGGCTTTTGTTGGTCTACAATGTAACGGTACATTAATCTATCATTTTCTGTAGGACTATGACGAATATCTATGAGAAAAATAATCAAAGCAATTTCTTTACTTTGAGATAAATATTGCTCAATAAATTGTCCTACTTTTACTTGTTCTTGTTTAGACATTTTGCTGTAACCGTATCCAGGTAAATCTACAAAATAAAAGGAGTTATCCATATTATAAAAATTAATCTGTCTTGTTTTACCGGGTTCACTGCTAGTTCTTGCTAAATTTTTGCGGTTAACTAATGTGTTAATAAAAGAAGATTTTCCCACATTAGATTTTCCTACTAAAACAATTTGAGGAAGCCCATCTTTCGGATATTGTGCTGGTGAAACAGCAGAAATTTGAAATTTAGGATTTTTAATAAGCATATTTCTATCCTATTCGTTTACGCAAAATACGAAACGCCTTTCTTTATTTTTTAGGAGTTATTTTCTCTAATCCGCCCATATAAGGTCTTAATACTTCAGGAACAATGACACTTCCATCTGGCTGATAATTATTTTCTACGATAGAAATTAACATACGAGGTGGTGCTACTACTGTATTATTTAAAGTATGTGCAAAATAATTACCTTTTTCACCTTTAATACGAATGCCAAGACGTCTTGCTTGTGCATCTGTTAAATTAGAACAACTTCCTACTTCAAAATATTTTTGTTGTCTAGGGCTCCAAGCTTCTACATCACAGCTTTTTGCTTTTAAATCTGCTAAGTCGCCACTACAACATTCTAAAGTACGTACAGGAATTCCCATACTCCTAAATAACTCTACGGTATAAGAACACATTTTGTCATACCATTCATAGCTTTTTTCAGGCTTACAAACAACAATCATTTCTTGCTTTTCAAATTGATGAATACGATACACGCCACGCTCTTCTATACCATGAGCACCCTTTTCCTTCCTAAAGCAAGGAGAATAAGAA
>CALXAS010000057.1 GCA_944386315.1 uncultured Clostridia bacterium
TTAATTTATGTAAATAAGTTATTATAATTATATTTTATATATTACCATACTTTTAAATATTGTACAGTGAGTATGGCTCACGGTCATAAAGTTCAAAATCATCTTTTAAAGCCTTTTCCCCATGCTTCTCTTGCATTGGCAGTAATAATAAAGGCTTTATTATCTATCTCTAGTGCTATTTGCTTCATTTTGGCTATTTCGTTTCTGGAACCTACGCATAATAACATTATTTTTTCTTCGTTGGTATACATGCCTTTGGCATAAATGCCCGTACTTCCTCTATCTACTTCTTTTCCTATTTTCTCTGCTATTTTTTGATATTCATTAGATATAATAAACATCATTTTTGTAAAATAAATTCCTTCAAATACGATATCTATCATTTTTCCCATTAAGTATATGGCAATAGCGGAGTACAACCCTACTTCTATATCTTTGAAAAAGACAACATTTAGGGCGATAATAGCCGTATCTACTGCAACAATAATACTAGTTGCATGAAAGTGTGGTCTATAGGATTTTACAATATAGGATAATAAATCTGTTCCTCCTGTGGAGGCAGAAGCTTTTAATACAATAGCTGTCCCTATTCCCATACAAATACCTCCATAGATGCAAGCTAAAATAGGGTCTCCTGTAAAAGGCGAAAATTGGTCTAATATGTCTATAAAAACAGTTAATAGAACCGTCCCTAATAGTGATTTTATTAAAAATGGCTTTCCTACTCTAAAAAAACTTAAAATGAGTAAAGGTACATTCATAACAAACATAGCTGTTCCTAAAGGTATTTTCCACAAATAGTACGTAATAGTTGCTATTCCTGCAAAACCTCCTGAGGACAAACGATTAGGAAGCAAGAAAAAAGAAGTGCCACAAGCCATAATAAAACAACCTGTTATTAACAGTAACACTTCATAACTATATTTTTTTATTTTTAATATCCTTTTGGTTTTTGTAACATCCATAGAAAAATTTTCCTTTTCTCTTTTCTATGGAGTATTCCCTTTTTCATTACTTTTATACTTTTATTTTTCATTTTTCGTATTTTGCATTTCTTCTACCATATCATCATACGTTTTTACCATGGACATTTCAAATCTGCCTTTTTTTATCTCTTTGTTTGGTGTAATAACTACTTCTACATCATACACATCTTTTAATTTTTCGATATTCTCATTTTTAAATCCTAACATATTTGGTACATCTTCTGGGTTAGCTTCTATTTCTACTTCTTTTACTTTTGTATTCATTTTCTTAATTTTTTCTAAAATAGCATCATACCACATAGCACCTTCTACTAACATTGTAAATTCTGGATGATAAGGACCTGCTACAATGTTATTTTCTTTTTCTATTGTTTTTGGCAATAGCACTTTTATTTCCTCTACTTTATTTTGATTAAATATATGTGCTACTTCTTTACATCTTTCTACAGCTTGCACAATAGATAAGGCTACATACTCTTGCTTTTGTATTTCCACCTCTATCTTGCTTTCTTTTTCTACTACCACTGGTTCTATTGTTACAAAATGTGGTTTTAATTTTAATATTTCTTTTGCGGTATTTTGTTCATCTAGTTTTGTAGCCTCTGGCATTCCAATAAGCATTTCTACTCCTAGAGAGAATCCATGCCAACGAATTTTTTTTGCTACTTTTTGTATATGCTTTATGCTTTCCTGTATTCCTATTTTTTCTAGTAAGTACACACTCATAGAAAATAGCTGCAAACTAATTTCTTTTACTTTATATTTTTTCCATAATTTTAATTTTGCTCTACTTATCTCTTTTGGCATAGTAGTAATTCGTATACCACTAATTTTTCCTTCTTTTTGATAAGGCTCTATACATTCTAAAATATCCTTCTGTAGAGTTTCTTCTAGCCCTGCAAAACTATCTCCTGAAAAATATATTTCTACATCTGCCTCTTCTTTTTTGGAATTTTTAAAATAATATTCTATTATTTTTTTTACTGTTTCTGGTGTTAATGTTTCTTTTTCTTGTTTTGCAAAAAAATTCCACTCATTGGTGTATGGAACATGAATTGGTATAATATAGGATTTTTTCACGCTTTTCCCTCCTCTTTTCTAATTTTGTTTTTTATTGTTTCTATTTCCGTTCTTTTCGTTTTATATACTGTTATACTAAAATTTTCAAGCCATTACTGGAAGCTTTCTAATGCTCTTTGTGCTGCCTGCATCTCTGCTGCTTTTTTACTTTTTCCTATTCCTATAGCAAGTTTCTTTCCATTACAACTTACTTCTGCTGTAAAAGTTTTATCGTGGTCAGGACCTTCTTCTTTTAAGATAGTATAAGTAATATGTACTTCCCCATTTTTTTGTAACTTTTCTTGTAATACGGTTTTATAATCTTTTTCTCCTACATGTTTTGTTGCTTGTTTTGCCGCTTCTTCTAAATTCTCTATAATAAATTTTTCTGCTACTTCTAATCCTGCATCAAAATAAAGTGCTGCAATTACTGCTTCTACACTATCTGCCATAATGGCTGTTCTCATATTTCCATGAGAATTTTTTTCACTTTTTCCTACATACAAGAAATCACTAAAATTATGCTTTTTGGCTATTTGGTATAGACTTTCTTCACATACAATATCAGCTCTAACTTTAGTCATTTCTCCTTCTGTCAATTTTGGAAAATGGGTATATAAGTATTTGCTAGATACAAACTCTAAAATACTATCTCCTAAAAACTCTAACTTTTCATTACTCTCTACATGGTTCTCATAAGCATAAGATTTATGCACTAATGCTTGTTTTAATAATTCTTTATCTTGAAAATAATGACCAATACTTTTTTCTAACATTTCTAATTCCATATCAAACGACCACTCCTTTTATTCCTCTATATTATACAACAATTATATAAAAAAAGAAAGGTATTACCCTTTCATTTTCTAGTTTTTTCTTATGCTACATGGTCTTTAATGTAATCTACTACATCTCCTACTGTAACAATTTTTTCTGCATCACTATCAGGAATTTCTGTATCGAATTCTTCCTCTAAAGCCATAATTAATTCTACTATATCTAAAGAATCAGCTCCTAAATCATCTATAAAAGATGCTTCCATTGTAACAGAGGTATCTGTTACTCCTAATTGTCCTACTATAATTTCTTTTACTTTTTCAAAAATTTCTTCTTGTGTCATCCTTATTACACCTCCTCTCACATTTTCTAATACTTTTCCTTAACAATAATACATGTTTCTATAAATGTCAAGTTTTTCTTATTTTATTTTTCAAATTCTTCTATCATCTTTTCTACTGCTTTATTTTTTACAAATTGCTCTGCTTGTTTGATAGTAAATTCAAATAATTTTTCATCACTACTACCATGTGCTTTCACTACTGGTTTCTTTACACCTAAGAACAATGCTCCTCCGTATTCTTTGTAATCCATTGCTTTTTTTAGTCCATTTATCGCTGGCAAAGATGGTATAGCTCCTAGCATAGTAAAGATATTTTTCTTGATATTATCTGTTAGCGTTGTTTTTACAAGTTTTCCAATTCCTTCTACTGTCTTTAGGAATACATTTCCTGTATAGCCATCTGCAACTAAAATGTCTAATTTACCGGAAAAGGCATCTCTTCCTTCTACATTTCCTACAAAATTTATATTTAATTCTTCCGACTTTTCTTTTAATAATTGGTAAGATTCTCTTACTAGTTCATTTCCTTTTGTCTCTTCTGTTCCAATATTTAGAAGCCCAACAGTAGGATGCTCTATTCCAAAGGTATTTCGATTATAGATAGTTGCCATTTGTGCAAATTGTAGTAAATTGATTGGTTTACAATTTGTATTAGAACCACAATCAATTAGCATTAGTCTACTTTTATAAGAAGGTAAAATGCCTGCTAGTGCTGGTCTATCTATTCCTTTAATTCTTCCTACTAATAGAGTAGCACCGGTTAATAAGGCTCCAGAATTTCCTGCCGAGATAAATACATCTCCTTTTCCCTCTTTTAAAAGATGGAACCCTACTACCATAGAAGAATCTTTTTTATGTTTAATTGCCTGTGTTGGCACTTCGCACATTTCTATGGTTTCTGATGCATGATATATCTTTAATCTTGGAGATATTTCTGCTATATCTTTTTTTCCATAAAATTGTTCTATCTTTTGCTTTATTACTTTTTCGTCCCCTACAAGCCAGACTTCTGCTTCTATTTGTTCAATTGCTTTTACTGCACCCTTAATATTGGCATCTGGTGCGTTATCTCCTCCCATGGCATCTAATAGTATAATCATTTCTTTTTGCTCTCCTTTTTCCCTTTTATTCATATATATTGTTATTTTCCTATTTTATAACTTATATTTAGGCTTGTCAATCGAACATTGTAATTTTATTATTTATTTTCTCGTATTTCAAGTGTAATGACCATTTAGTCAAAAATAAACTTAAAGAGTTGCAACTTAAAGAACGTCCCTTAATTGCATGCCCTACATACAGAAAAAATGAACTTTAAGGAACATCCCTAAAGTTCATTCTATACTTAAGCAAGTTCAACAACTGCTCCAGCTTCTGTAAATTTAGCTTTTAATTCTTCAGCTTCTTCTTTATTTACATTTTCTTTTACTGTTTTTGGAGCTCCGTCTACTAATTCTTTTGCTTCTTTTAATCCTAATCCTGTAGCATCTCTTACTACCTTGATTACTTGAATTTTATTTGCTCCTGCTTCTTTTAATACAACATTGAAAGATGTTTTTTCTTCTGCTGCAGCTACTCCTGCTGCTCCAGCTGCTGGTGCAGCAGCTGCTACTGCAGATACTCCATATTTTTCTTCTATAGCTTTTACTAATTCTGCAAGTTCTGCAACTGTTAAGCTATCAATTTTTTCTAATAATTCTTCTATCATTTTAAATTCCTCCTAATTTTTTTATTTCTTTTTTGGATAAACTATGCGTTTACCTCTTCTTTTTGTTTTCTTACTTGATCAAGCGCAATAGCAACTTTGGAAATATTTCCAAGTAATGCACCAGCAAGCATGCCAAGTAATTCTTGTCTTGATGGTAGTTTTGCTAAAGTAATAATCTCTTCTACAGACATTACTTTTCCTTCAATAATACCACCTTTTATTTTATAAAATTCATTATCTTTTGCATATTGATAAACTGCTTTTAATGGTTCTAAATAATCTCCTTCTGTCATAATAACGGCTGTTGGACCTTCTAATACAGAATCTAATTCTTTTTCTCCATTTTCATTTAATGCTCTTTTTACAATGTTATTTTTAATAACTTTGTATTCTGCTTTTGCATCTCTTAAAGTATTTCTTAAGTCCGTTACATCTTCTACAGTAATTCCTCTATAATCTGTTAATAGGATAAGATTTGAGCTTTTGAATTTTTCTGCTAAAGCTTTTACTACTTCTTCTTTTTGTTTTAATATAGCTTCACTTGCCATTTTATTTTATTCACCTCCCTAAAAAAACACTCTTTATAGCCTCGAGGCATATAAAGAGTGTTTGCTTTTCTCTTTTCTATGCCTCGGTAGGGCTTATTTTTTTGCCTACTTTCTTTGGCTACTATCTTATTTTTGATCAATGTACAATCCTGGTCCCATTGTGGTAGATACTGCTACAGACTTAATATATTGTCCTTTTGCTGCAGCTGGTTTTGCTTTAATAATAGCATTCATAATAGCATCATAGTTTTCTGCTAATTTATCTGCCCCAAATGAAACTTTTCCAAAACCTAAATGAATAATGTTGGTTTTATCTAATCTGTACTCTACTTTACCAGATTTGATATCTTGAATTGCTTTTGTAACATCCATAGTTACTGTTCCAGACTTTGGATTTGGCATTAAACCTTTTGGTCCTAATACTTTACCAAGTCTTCCTACAACGCCCATCATATCTGGTGTTGCTACGATTACATCATAGTCAAACCAATTCTCTTTTTCAATTTTTGGTATTAATTCTTCTGCTCCAACATAGTCTGCTCCAGCTTTTGTAGCTTCTTCTGCTTTTGGTCCTTTTGCAAACACTAATACTTTTAATGTTTTACCAGTTCCATGTGGAAGTACTGTTGTTCCTCTTACTTGTTGGTCTGCATGTTTAGAATCTACACCTAATTTTACATGTAGTTCTACTGTTTCATCGAATTTTGCTTTTGGCATTTTTTCGATAATTTCTAGTGCTTCTTTTATTGGATAAAGTTTGTTTTTTTCAACAAGCTTTGCACTCTCTCCATATCTTTTTCCTTGTTTCATTTCTTTCCTCCTTTGGTTTTAACGAAGTTTTTCTTCTCCCAATTTTTATTATTTTGCGCTTAGTCTGTTACAACTACACCCATACTTCTTGCAGTACCTGCAACCATGCTCATAGCTGCTTCTAATGATGCTGCATTTAAGTCTGGCATTTTTTGTTTTGCAATTTCTTCTACTTGCGCTTTTGTAATTGTTCCTACTTTTTCTCTATTAGGCTTTCCAGAACCTTTTTGAATTTTAATTGCTTTTTTAATTAAAACGGCTACTGGTGGTACTTTTGTTATGAATTCGAAAGATTTATCTTTATATACTGTAATAACTACTGGAATAATCATACCAGGTTGATTTGCAGTTCTATCGTTAAATTCTTTTACAAATTGCATAATATTTACACCACTTGATCCTAATGCTGGTCCTACTGGTGGAGCCGGTGTAGCTTTTCCTGCCTCTATTTGTAGTTTAATTACGTTTGTAATTTCTTTCTCTGCCATTTTGGATAGCACCTCCTTTTAAGTTTTGTTGTACATTGATTTAGCTCAAAACTAAATCAAGATAGTATTTATTAATTTGGATAAGATGAATTATTAAAAGCCCATCTTAATTTCCATTTTAACCAACTTTTGTAATTTGAGAAAAATCTAATTCTACTGGTGTTTCTCTTCCAAACATAGAAACTAATACTTTTACTTTGTGCTTGTCTTTATTAATTTCTTGTACTGTTCCTACAAAATCTTTAAAAGAGCCATCTATAATAGTAACAGATTCTCCCACTGAAACATCAATGCTAACAGATGGAACTTCAAATCCCATTTGTCTAATTTCCTCTTCTGTAAGTGGTATGGGATCTGTTCCAGATCCTACAAATCCTGTAACACCTCTTGTATTTCTAACAATATACCAAGTTTCTTCTGTTACAATCATCTTTACTAAAACATACCCAGGAAATACCTTTTTTAAATTGGTTTTTCTTTTTCCATCTTTAATTTCAATTTGTTCTTCCATTGGAACAACGATATCAAAGAAATAGTCTTCTAGTTCTCTGTTTTTAACGGTTTTTTCCAAGTCTGTTTTTACTTTATTTTCATATCCAGAATAAGTATGTACGACATACCATCTAGGTACTAAATCTTTATCTGTTTGAGACATATTCTACAAAAGCCTCCTTTTATTCACTTACATTTTCAGAAGAAGTATTTCCTTCTGTATTTTCTTGATTTTCAGCATTCTCTACATTTTCTGTGTTATCTACACTTTCTGTATTCTCTGTGCTGTCTGTAGTTTCTGTATTGGTATTTTCCACAGTATTGGTATCTTCCACTGTATTCGTAACTTCTGTATTTGTACTTACTAATTCTTTTAATTTATTAATTCCATAAGTATTCATAGATTCAAATACTACATCCAATACAAACACAATTACCGCTGTAATTAGCACAATAGTAACTACAGCAACTGTATTATTTACTAATTGCTTTGGTGTTGGCCAAATTACCTTTTTTAGTTCTGCTTTAAAATCTTTGAAAAAATGCTTCTTTTCTTTTTTCTCTTTTTTGTTTTTGTTTGCGTCTTTAGGCATTTTATTTTCCCCCTTAAGCTACGCCAATTTTCCTAATGTATTAGGTATTTTGGCTACATATACTGATACTGCTTTAGTTTTACAGAAATCAGTCTTATAAAGGCTATTCTATTTTGTTTCTTTATGTGTTGTACGTTTTTTGCAATATTTGCAATATTTTACAATTTCCAATCTGTCTGTATTATTTTTTTTGTTTTTTTCTGTCATATATGTTCTTCTTTTGCATTCTGTACATTCTAATGTAATTGGTTCTCTTGCTCCTTTTGCAGCCATTTTCAAACACCTCCACTGTCTTTACTTACTTTTCTTTTTTAGTTTCTATTTTAAAAAGCATATGCACTCCACATATGCTTAATTATTCTACCATGTATTTCCTAAAAAGTCAATAAATATGCTTTATTTTTTACAATTTTTGCTCATTTTATTTTTTCTCTCCTAATCTTTTATTATTATCTAAATACTTATAACTCAATTTATTTTGCTTACTAATGATAGTCTCTCCAAGTTTTTGTTCTAGGTCATCACGAGCCGTTTTGGCAACTTCTCCTCATGCTTTTGCTATTTTTCTATTTGCTTCTAGTCCTTGTGGTTTGTGTTTTTTTGCAAGTTCGCGGGTGGCAATTTCTCCTAAATCAGTAAGTGCAATTTCAACATCTGTCATATTATCTCTTAATGACTCTTTTCTAATATTTTTATAAGTTTTGTATTCTGACGCTTTCATTCCAGACCATGTTTTATATATATCATTAGTTAAGACAGCATATTCATAATTACCTTTAATTCCATTTTCCTTCCATATATCAGTTAATTTTTTTCTGTCTAGTATTCCTTTAAGCCTTGCTTCAATCCATTTATCTGAATATCCTTTATTTCTATAATAGTCAATCGCTCTATTAATCTCAAAATTCCTTCTGTATCTAATGTATCTGTAACGTACGACTTTCCGTCTTTATTAGATTTTAATTTCAGTTGCACGATTTTTTCGTGCAACTCACTTCCCTCTTTTATTAGTTTATGCTTTAAATCACTCCAATAATTTCTGGGAATTTTACTATTTGTTAATACTTCAATAACATCAACTACACAAACAAAAGTGAAAATTAAAATTTTCACTCTTGGCACTAATTTAAGTTAGTGCCAATTTTTTATAAAGATGTTGTTTTTAAGTTTCCACCTAATTTTTTAGGCAACCCTTTTCTTTAATGGTCGTTGTTCTCGACCAATATCCATCGCTATTTCTAGGTCTGGACTAAACATTTCTTTTATATATTTTCTTAAAATATTTAAGCTTCCATTTATATCTGCATTTATTATTTTTCCACTATTTGTTTTAAATAACCCTCTTTTTATTTTTCTTGCTTTATTGTAATATCTTCTACTTATTTCTTCTTTATCTATACTACTTACTCCTGATGTATATTCTTCTCCT
>CALXAS010000058.1 GCA_944386315.1 uncultured Clostridia bacterium
TAACTTCATGTCGTTAAGTTTTTTAATCATTTTTTAGTCTTACTTACTCAACAGTTTTAAACTAACGAAAAAATTCAATATTTTTGTAATACGATTGTAATATTTTGTTTATATAACTTCTATTACCTTTATATTTCTAATCTCTTCTTTTGGTACTTTTAAAGGATTTTTATCTAATAATACAAAATCTGCTTTTTTTCCTTCTCTAATACTGCCTTTTTCTTCTTCTTCAAAATAGGAATAAGCTACCCAAATAGTTACTGCCTTTAATGCTTCGTATACACTAATTTGCTCTTCTTTTCCCAATAATACTCCATTTTTGGTTGTCCTATTTACAGCACACCAAATCGTTTCTAACATATTCGGAGGTAAAACAGGTGAATCTTGATGAAAAGTATAAATAATCCCTAGCTCTTCTGCACTTTTAGCAGGACTAATGGAACTTGCTCTATCTTCTCCCAAATTTTTCAAGTGAATATCTCCCCAATAATACACGTGCGCTATAAAGAAAGATGGAATCATTCCTATTTTTTTCATCTCTTCTAGTTGGTCTTTTCTTACTGTTTGTGCATGTATCATAACGGGCCTTATTTTCTTTAGTTTTTCTATTGGTTGTTTTTGGCAAGCTTGTATATATTGCTCTGCTGCTGCATCTCCATTGCAATGCGCCAATAGTTGTCTTTCTTCTTCCACTGCTTTGTGAACAGCATTTTCTACTTCTTCATTTGTTTTTGTAGGATTCCCTCTATAATTTTCCTCTCCTTCGTATGGCTTTGTCATCCATGCAGTTTTTCCCTGTGGAGAACCATCCAAAATCATCTTATATCCTCCTATTTTTAGATGATTTTTGTACGTTTTTAAGTACTCTTTGTTTTCTTCTATAATAGATGCATGAGCAGTGTCTATATAACTTACCACATCTACTTTCCACTTTTTTTCTTCTGCCATTTGTTTTAATAAGGGAAACTCTTTCTTGCTAGTAAGTCCATCTTGCACCGTTTTAATGCCATAACTTCTATAAATATTCTGTGCTTTATCTAATAATTCTAAGAATTTTTCTTGGCTAATGGCTTCTATATATTTTGTGTTTTCTATAAAAGCGGTTTCTTCTAAATATCCATTTAATTTTCCATTTTCTTTTCCATATCTTCCCCCCTCTGGAGCCATACTATCTTCTGTAATTTGCATCATTTCTAACGCTTTTGTGTTGGCCACTCCCATATGCCCAGAAATGTGGGTGATGAGTAGTGGCTTTTCTTCGCATATGCTATCTAACTCCCATCTAGTAGGATGTCTTTTTTCTTTTAAAAAGTTTTGGTCATACCCCACTCCGATTATCCATTTTTCTTGTTTTCTTTCTTCTTTTCCTAGTTTTAACTTTTCTAATATTTCTACTATCGACTTGCAATCTGTTAAAGATATATAACTAAGAGATTGTGCAAAAGCACTAATATGGCTATGAGCATCTATAAAGGCAGGAAGCATGGTTTTACCTTTTAAATCTATTTCTTTCGTATCTCTTTTTACAAAAGTTTTTACTTCTTCTAAACTTCCTACCTTTTGAATTCTGCCATTTTCTACGAAAACCGCTTCTACTTGTTCTCCTTCCTTTTCCATTGTGATGATTTCTCCATTGTAATATAATTCACTTGACATTTTCTCTTCTTCCTTTCTAATGATAGCATTGCCATTTTTATTCATTTTATAACAGAAAAAAGCAGTAGTTTGGATACTGCTTCTTTTTTAATTAATTTCTTTTAATCTTTGCTTATAGGCATCCATTGTCTCCTGTGCAAAGGCTAAATAAGGACTTTCTATGCCCATCATTTGCATTATTTTTTTCGATAATAGAGGATTTAATATTAAAATAGGGCCTATTACATAAGTACCTATAAAATGATGATAGTAGATTCCTTCTAAATCGCTTTTTGGATTCATCCCTATTCCATGTTCTACTTTTGCAAAATAGCAATCTTCATTTTTTCCATAGCTCATGCTAAATTGACTCTTAAAGCCAACTATTTCTATATCTTCAAATACCCCCTTAAACAAGCTATTATGACGGTTCATCATATCTCTTTTGCTATGAATTGGAAAAATACCTAAAGCTTCTATTTTACTTCCATCTTCGTTTTCGATATATTCTCCCATTACTTCTAAAGCATTTCCTGTAAATAGAAATACTACATTTTCTTCTATTTTTTGTTTGATTAGTTCTACATATGGCTTTAATTTTTCAATTACTTTTTCTTGTCTACTTTCTGTCATTGGTCCTAAATAGATAAGGTCTACTTTTTCTTTTACAAATGTCATTTCTTCATCAAACCTAGTCTCTATAAACTCTGCTTTTGGCATACATTTTCTTAAATATCTCATATTGCTACTATCTCCCGCTAAATTGCAGAATTCTGGGAATAATATTTCTATTTTCTTATCTTCTCCCATAGCCTATCCTACTTCCTTTCCTTTTCTATCTTTTCTCTTACTTGTTCTTTAATCTTATCTCTTAGTTCTGTAGAATGTAAATCATGCAAAATAAATACTTTATCAATTCCATCTAAGTTCAAATCTTGTACTAGTTCTAATTCTTTTCTTTTTGCTACAATTTTATCCTTATCTACATCTGCAATTTCTAACCTTACTAATCCATCTAAGTACCTTGCTCCTGCCATTAAAATCTGCTTAATACTATCATCATTTAAAAATTCGTAATCTGTATCATATTGCCATGCCGTATTTTCAGAGCTTGTAGCTGCGTCATGTAGGTTATCTAATATCATAATAACCGCTTTATTGCCCGGCTGTTTTCTTACATAATCAAATACTCTAGAGCAAGCAATTGGATTTAATCCTTTTGCTAAGTGGGTAACCACTTTGATTCCATTTATCATTTCTTCACTATATCTGGTATCTACAATTTTTTGCCCTTCTAAGCCTTTATCGATTTGCTCTTTAGAAAGTCCCATCTCTTTTAGTACGCTAATTACTGCAAGGACATTATAAATATTAATAATATTGTCATTTAAAATAGGATAAGTTTCTTCTGTATCTTTTTGTTTTAGAAGCATTGTTCCTTTTTCAAAATCAATTTTTGTTACTTCATAGTCTATGGAAGGAGAGCAAAAACCACATTTACTACAATGCGCTCGTCCAATATGGTTATATCTTACAAAATCCCATTCTAGTTTGCTACTGCAATTAGGACAGACACTAATATCTTGCACAATATTATGGCAAGTATCCTCATCAGTTTCTAATCTATCTATTCCAAAATAAACTCTTTCATTTTCTTTTGCTAAATTACTTACTAATAAATCGTCTCCATTTAAAATTAGCTTTGTCTCTTTTGGTATAGACTTGTCTAAAATGTTAAAGATAAATTCTGTATGTGCATTTCTCTTTAGAGAATCACGAAATAAATTCGTACATAACAAAAAGGTAGGTTGCATGTAAGGGTATATTTTTACAGCACTTCTTTCATCTAATTCAAATACTGCTATTTCTCTTTTTTGTCTTCCCTTGCTATCTGCTGTTTCTATCAAACTAGATGCTACACCAGAATTCACATTAGATCCTAAATGATTATCTATTAATTCATAGCCGTTTCTCCTTAAAGCTTCTTCTAATAAATTGCATACGGTTGTTTTTCCATTTGTTCCTGTTACCCCTATAATAGTTTTAGGTTTATCTATTCTTCCTAAGAAATCGGGACATATGGTAATAGCTAGCTTTCCTGGAAAATAGCTTGCATTTCTTCTTAATACTTTTAATGCCCATCTTGCAAGTTTAGCAAGATAGAATGCTACGTAAAATCTAAGATTTTTTTTCATCACATTTTAACCTTCTCTCTTCTTAATTTCCTGTCTATTTTACCTTTATTTTTTACATTTAGCAATATGTTTCTAGGAAAATTTTCGTTTTTTTGCTCTTATATAAGAGGAGGCATAATCCTAAAATTTTTACATATATTTTTTCATAGGAGTATTTTGCTATGAATATTTATTGGATTACCAAAAAACAAATTTTATTTTTCTTTGCTATCTTCTTTTTTCTTTGTGTGGGAATCAGTATTTGTTTTTTTATTTTTGCTGAGGAAAAACCTAGCTTTAAAAGTACTTCTAGTATTTCCTTAGAAGATACCCAGTCTAAAATAGATGCACTCTACACAAATCCAGAAAAAGTGGCTTACCTTACCTTTGATGATGGCCCCACAAAAGTAGCTACTCCTATCATTTTAGATATTTTAAAAGAAGAAAAAGTTTTTGCTACTTTTTTTGTAATTGGCTCTCGTGTAGAAGAATTTCCAAACATTGTAAAGCGTACCTATGAAGAAGGACATTTTATTGCTAACCATAGCTATTCCCACCAAAATACAAAATTATATCAAAGTAAAACCTCTTTTTTAAACGAAATTCAAAAAACAGACGAAGCCATAGCCAAAGCCTTGGGTTTGCCCTCTTATCAATCTCATCTGTTTCGTTTTCCTAATGGCTCTCATACTTCCGAGTATGCAGTAGCCAAGAAAAATGCTAAATTATATTTAAAGGAAATCGGTTATTACTATGTAGATTGGAATGCCCTGAATAATGACTCTATGCAAAAATATTCTTCCTCCGAATTATTACAAAATTTAAAAAATAGTTGTAAAGGCAAAAATACCCTTGTCATTTTAATGCATGATACTGTAGATGTTAGTAAATCTTATACTGCTTTGCAGGAATCTATTCAATTTTTAAAGCAAGAAGGGTATTCTTTTGCCACTTTTTCCTCCTTTTTTTCAGATAATTCATCCTTTTAAATAGAGGCAAAAGAGAGAGAAAATTCTGATTGATTTTCCCCCTCTTTTTTCTTTAGTTTATTTTTCCTTCTATCTTACATAAAGCCTCTTCTATTCGGCTAATTCTTCTTTCGAATATTTGGTTCACCATGTCTATAATTTCATCATGCTCTTGCATTTTCATTAGTTTTTTCATTGTTACCGTATGATGGTTTTGGAACATACTTACTATGGTAATTTGATTATTTTCTATTTCATTTAATAGTTCATATATTAGTTCGAAACGGTTTGGATTTCCTTGTTCTTCCATCTTATCACTCCTCCCCTATTCCGTATTATGTATCTTATTGTAACATAGGTAGAAAGAATAGTCAATAAAAATACAAATTTTTGTTTGTTTTTTTATTTTTTACATAAATTGTTTACAATATATTGTAAAATATTAGGAAATACTATATAATAAGTGCATCCTTTTCGTAAAGGAAATCTTTAGGAAAGGAGGTGTTGTTGAGAAATGACCAGTTTTATGCTTATATGGATTCTGCTTCAGAAAATTGAAAAATTGGAAGAAGAATTGAATACATATAAAAACAACACAGATAAAAACTGATGTATCAGTTCAGAGCAGTTCTTCACCTGCTCTGTTTTTGAGACATAAAAAAAGATATGTGTCTTCACTCACATATCTAGTGTTGTTTAGATGACCAGTTTCATTTATTTAAGCTATTCTTAGTATAACATCATTATTTGTTTTTGTCAAATTATTTTTTGAAATTTTTTACAGTTTTATGTACTCTTTTTTATTTTATAATTCCTCCCCCTAACACCATATCTCCTATGTAAAAAACTACGGATTGCCCTGGTGTAATAGCTTTTTGTGGTTCTTGAAAAGTTACTAACCAATTTTCTTCCTGTCTTTTTATAGTTGCCTGTGCTTCTTTTGCGCGATAACGTATTTTAGCTGTTACATTTACCTCGTCAGAAGAAATTGGTAATAGAAAATTTACATTAGTAGCTAGCAAATTGCTTCTATATAAATCTGCTTCTTCCCCTACGATTACTTCGTTTGTTTCTGCATTTAGGGAAATGACATATAATGGTTTTTCATAAGCAATACCCAAACCTTTTCTTTGTCCTACCGTATAATACATTAATCCTTTATGTTGTCCTAAAATAGTACCATTTTTTAGTACAATATTTCCTTGTTTTTCTTTTTGTCCCTCTTTCTTTAAGAAAGAAACATAATCATTATT
Source organism: uncultured Clostridia bacterium (assembly GCA_944386315.1). Lineage (GTDB taxonomy): Bacteria > Bacillota > Clostridia > TANB77 > CAG-508 > UMGS1663. The sequence continues at coordinate 6,031 of CALXAS010000058.1, forward strand.
TGGTATAAAGCAAATTTCTTGACTATCCTTTTTATGTGCAACAGATAAATCATATTCTTCTGCTATCTTTCTTACTTGTTCTTTGTCTTCTAATTCTTCTAATGGGAAAAGAATATGTGGTAATATTTCTTTTTGGATGCCATACAAAAAGTAGGTCTGATCTTTCTCCTTGGCTTGTGATTTTTTCATCACATAAGTTCCATAAGTCTCTTCATATTCTATTTTTGCATAATGACCTGTTGCAATATACTCACAACCTAATTCTTTTGCTTTCTCATAAAATGCACCAAATTTCAAATATTTGTTACATTCTACACATGGGTTGGGTGTTTTAGCACAAGCATAGCACCCAATAAAATTTTCTACTACATGAGTACGAAATTCCTTTGTACAATCTATGGTATAATGTGGTATTTCTAGTTTTTCACAAACTTTTTTGGCATCTTGCAGTGTTTTTTCTCCTTCTTCTTTATTTTGATACAATTGCATTGTTGCTCCTATTACTTCAAAACCTGCTTGCTTTAACAAAACTGCTGCTACAGAGCTATCTACTCCGCCACTCATTCCTAATAATACTCTTCCTTTTTTTCTATCTTGTATCATACTTTTCTCCTAACTTTTCCCTTATATAGCAATTGCCAAAAAGGTATTCCCTTATTGGCAATTGTTACTTTTATTTAGTCTTTTTTCTCTTCTATTACTTGAATATGCACTTCTTCTAATTGTTCTTTTGTTACTGTACTTGGTGCTCTCATTAATAAATCTCTTGCTTTTTTATTTTTTGGGAAAGCAATAATTTCCCTTAAATTTTCTTCATTTTTTAATAACATAATCATTCTGTCTACGCCTGGTGCTGCTCCAGCATGTGGTGGTGTTCCATATTGGAATGCATTATATAACGCTCCAAATCTGCTTTCTACCTCTTTTTCTGGATATCCGGCTATTTCAAATGCTTTTACCATTAACTCTGGGTCATGGTTTCTTACTGCTCCTGAAGCCATTTCATAACCATTGCATACCACATCATATTGATAAGCTAAAATCTCTAATGGATTTTGAGAAAGAAGCGCTTCCATACCCCCTTGTGGCATAGAAAATGGATTATGGTTAAAATCAATTTTTCCTTCTTCTTCGTTATATTCATACATTGGAAAATCTACAATAAAGCAGAAACGATAGGTGTCTTTTTCTAAAATATCTAATCTCTTTCCTAATTCTATTCTAATTTGACCAGCTATTTTTTGCACTGTTTCTAATTTTTCATCTGCCACAAAAAATATGCTATCTCCTACTTTTACTCCTAACTCTTCTTTTAGTTTGCTTAATGTTTCTTCCTCTATAAACTTTGCAATTCCACCTGTAGGTCCTTCTTCTTCTATTTTTACCCATGCAAGACCTTTTGCTCCAACTTCTTCTACGGCAAAAGTGGTCATTTGGTCAAAGAATTTTCTTGTTTGCGTTGCCCCTTCTGGTACTACAATGGCTTTTACTCGTTTGCCTTTAAAAGCATTGAATTCTACATTTTTGAAAATTTCTGTTGCATCTTGTATGATTAATGGATTTCTTAAATCTGGCTTATCTATTCCATATAACTCCATTGCCTCTTTATATGGAATACGTTTGAAAGGTGCTTCGTCTACTTTCCAATTTGTAAATTGTTTAAAAATAGAAGTAAAAATATCTTCTAGTACTGCAAATACATCCTCTTGTGTAGCAAAACTCATTTCAAAGTCTAATTGATAAAATTCTCCTGGTGCTCTATCCGCTCTAGGGTCTTCATCTCTAAAACAAGGTGCTATTTGAAAATATTTGTCAAAACCTGCCACCATTAACAATTGTTTAAATTGCTGTGGTGCTTGTGGAAGTGCATAAAATTCACCCGGATGTAATCTACTTGGCACCAAAAAGTCTCTTGCTCCTTCTGGCGAAGAGTTTGCTAAAATAGGGGTTTGAATTTCGCTAAATCCTAAGGAATCCATTTTATCTCTTAGTGCTTTTAACACTTTAGAACGGAATAGAATATTCTCATGTAACTTATCATTCCTTAAATCCAAAAAACGATATTCCAATCTTAAATCTTCTTTTACAGATGCAATATCTGCCTTTTCTGAATTTACCTCAAAAGGAAGTACATTTTTACATTTTCCAAGTACTTCTATTTTTTTTGCTTCTATTTCTATCTCTCCTGTAGGAATTTTTGCATTCTTACTAGCACGTTCTAAAACAGTTCCTTCCACAGATATGACACACTCTGTGACTAACTCCTTTGCTTTTTCTTGTACTTCTGGCTGTTTATCAGAAATGACAATTTGCGTAATGCCAAATTGGTCTCTTAAATCTATAAACTGCATAGAACCTAAATTACGAATTCTTTGCACCCAACCTGCTAATTTTACTGTTTCTCCTACATTTTTTAAAGTAAGCTCTCCGCAAGTATAATCTCTATAGCTATTTTTCATATTTTTTCCTCCTGCCTATGCTGCCAAAAGGGTCACGCCTGTTTGGCAGATGTTCACATTTCTTTATGATTATACCTCTAAAACTGCTTTATGTCTAGTGGTTTTGAGGGAATTTTTTGTGATAAAAAAGCTATATAAATCAAAAATGCAATTTAAGGAATGTCCCTAAATTGCATTGTTATATCTATTTTAAAAATAAAGTGGTGCGAAAGCCGTAGCTGGTAATGAATTCACTTGGAACATTGTCCCAGCGGTAGCCAGCCGAACCCGCATTTGTACTATGGAAGTATCTACCACCACGTAGCATTACACTCTCTTCACTTCCTGGTTTTATCTCTGTAGTAAATTCTCCTACATTTCCTCCCATATCATAAATATTGGCTTTGGCTGTAGTTAGTCCCGTTTTTAATCTTTTATTTCTTTCATCACTCTATTCGGAATTTTTAATTCTGGCATCTCGAATTCTTCTCCTGCTATCGTTAAATACCCTAAATAGAATAGCATGGATATTAAGTCCTTTTCTGTAAACTCCATGGCTGGATTAAATTTTTCTGTTATTTCACTTACTATGCCTTCTCCTGCTACTGTTTTTTCTATGATTTTTTCTCTTTCTTCTCCTTGGCATAAATCTAACATTTTTC
>CALXAS010000059.1 GCA_944386315.1 uncultured Clostridia bacterium
TCTGTAATATTCTGTGGATTATTTGTTTTATTTTCTCTGTTTTCATGAATATCTTTTTTCTACCTCTGAATAGTTACCACTACTTTGCAAGGATTTCCTACTGCTATTACTCCTGCTGGAATATCTTTATTTACCACGCTTCCTGCTCCTATAACGCTATTATCTCCTATAGTAACTCCCGGCAAAACTGCTACATTTCCACCTATCCATACACTATTTCCAATATGGATTGGCTTTGCATATTCTAGCCCTGCTCTTCTTTGTTCTACATCACTAGTAGGATGCCCTGCTGTGTAAAACCCACAGTTTGGTCCTATTAATACATTGTCTCCAAAGGTAACTTCTGCTGCATCTAATATAACTAAATTATGATTAGCATAAAAATTTTCTCCTATATGAATGTTATACCCATAACCACATTGAAAAGAAGGCTCTATTAGGAAATTATTTTTTGTACTTCCCAATAAGTTCTTCAAAATCTCTGTTCTTTTTTCCATATTAGTTGGTATCGTTTGATTGTAGGTAAAACAGCTTTCCTTTGCTTTTTGCCTTTCTTCAATTAATTCTGGATTATGATTGGCATCATATAATTGTCCCTGCAACATTTTTTCTTTCTCTGTCATAGCTTTTTCTCCCTTTGTACTATTATACAACAAGTTTGTTTTTTATATACTTGTTTCTAGGGGCATTATATATTTTTTTCTTTATTTTGGCAAGGTACTTTTTGCATAGTTTTTCGACATTTTTCTTACAATGTCCATTTAAGTCAGGGTTAAATGAGACATGTCACACTCCTTTATTTTTTCTTACCTTTTTATTTTGTTTTCTAGTGGTTACTTATTTCCATAATCATAAAAAATCTAGCCTTATTCTATTTCAAGCTAGATTTTATAGTGATGCTTAATAAGTTATCTTTTTTTGTATTCCTAATCCATCTCCATTACAAGTTAATGTTGTAATTCTTTGCTTCGTCTTTTTTGGTTCCCTCGTTATTCTTAAAGATTCCATAAAACTTTCCTTTTTATCTTCATTTACTGTAATTTTAGGTTCCTCTAATTTTTTAACTTTATCTTGCTTATGCCATATATTCTTTAGGAATAACAATATTTTTCTTATCCTATTCATCTCTCTGCTTCCTCCTTTGTTACTATTTCACCAGAACTCTTTGATAAATCTACCTCTTCTTTTTCTTGTTCCATCATTTCCCACGGTCTAAGTCCGTTTGTTCTTTTCAAATCTTCTTCATAGCATTCAAATTGTTCGGTAAATTCTTCTTGTGATAATCTTACAAACTGCCCTTCCTCTTGACTCGCAAAGTAAAATTTCTTTCCCAATTCATTGGAAGCCACATAAACATATAAAATTGGTCTTTTTTCCTTGTCGTTTCTACTATAAACTCTATTTACAACACATTTGTTAAATCTTAAATTTTCATTATTTAAGAGTATATCACTTAAAATACGCATACTGGAGTTTTGACATGTTGCAAATTCCGGACACGCTTGCCTTAATAATAAAAATTGCTTATTGATGTTTTGCTCCGGCTGTCTTGCAAAAAATACATCTACCAATGTTGATTTTTCCAGTAAATCTTTTATTGGAAATTGTCTTTCTTTATCCGCCAACCCAACACTTGTAAACAGGTTTCTTAAACTTTTCTCATCTAAATTTAAAGTTGCATCTTGCAATTGTTCATCATTTTTATGGCAATAATGGTCTTTGCCTTCTTCATCTATATCATTTTTTCTTGCCTGCTCATAACTTATACAAAAATTATCAGGTTTTCCGCTGAATCTATGGCTTGTCAAATTCCAAGTTGGATCTAGTATCGTATTTCCTTTTGCCACTCCTCCACTTGCTAATGGAAGTTCTATATCTTTTATTTTCAAAAATGAATGATTGCCACTACTTATCATTTTGCTCTCTATTCCTACTCTACGAAGTATATACTGCTCTACTTTAGCTATTCCATTACAAACACCATAACCAGAACTAATAATTTTCCATAATGCCCTACAATCGGAAGTATTAAATACTTCGGTGTCAAAATCAGGACTATAGCTTATTTTTTTACCAATGGCATTATCTATTACTGCCATTTTCTGTGCTTTTGAATATTCTGGCTTTAAGTTATCTATTACAGAACTTATCCATTCTTCCGCTTCTTTATAATCCTTTGCTTTTGCACCCCAAAATATAACTTCATTTAATTCACTCTCTATCTCTAAGTTGGGACAAATGTCGCAAAGTTTTAAAAATTTAAGCCTTTGTTCTTCTGTAAAATTCTCTGGATTTTCACTTATTAAATGATCTAATCCTTTATAATCTTCTAAATTTCTTTCTAAATCTAAAATAATTTTTCTACCATTGTCTGTCATTTGCATTGTAAGTACAGATTTATACTCTTTTGGAAAATTACTTGTATCTATACTCTCTTTTACATCTATATTTAATGTAACTAATATTTCTCTTTTTTCACTAAGAGTAAAAGCAAAATTGTCCAAGTTTGTTATAAATTCCTTTTGCCTCTTAGAATCTAATCTTTGTATTACTTCATAAGGTGCTATTCCCTTTTCCTTACAAAATTCTCTTTGCTCTACTAAAAATTCACTTAAGTTCTCTCTATCTAATGTTTGCAATATAGAAATAATATGGAATTTATCAAAATCCTTTTCTTGCAATATTGCTTCCATTTTATAACGATTACTACAAGTTTTTAAAATAAGTACTTTTTGATAATTTTCTAGCGGATATATGTTTAATGCTTTATCTTTTACTTCATCATTAGATAAATTTTCTACTAGTTTCATTATCTGATGACCTGCTAAATGTAACTGATTTGTAACAAAGTTTACATCTAATAAGATTTTCTCTTGTACTTGCTCTGATAATGTTGAAACAATATTTCTTAATTCGTAATCTGGAATTTGATATTTTTGTATAAAATTTTGATTATGCAAGAATTGTAGCTTAGTATTATCATTTAGTCCCTTTATTAAAGCAATAATTTGATAACTTTCTAAACCGCTCATAATGTTTTCATTATTTATCATTTGTAATAAGATATTTTCATCGGATATACTCCCTATTATGCCTCCTTTTATCCAAGGGTCTAAATTTGTAAAGTGCGCATAATCAAATAGTCTGTTCTTTTCTTCGTCACTTAAAAAATCACTTATTAGGTCTAAAAATTCCTTTGCGTTAAAATGATATTGCTTTAACATTTTTTTATTAGCAAATATACTAAATTTATCTTTGGTTTTTTCTAATCGTTTTCTTAGAGCCTCAGCGTTCATTACTTCTCCTTTGTTTTTTCATTTTCTATTATGTTTATATTATCATATTTTTATAAGAATGAACACTTTTTTATTAAAAATTTCTCTATTGTATTCTTTTCTTATGGTTCCTCAAGCCATGAAATTACAAAAAAAAATCTAGCTCTTATTTTAAGTTAGATTTTTTAATTTACTTTTCTATTATATGATTTAAAAAACATCCCCAAGTTATTTGAACTTTAAGGAACGTCCCTTAATTGCACTATTTATCTTTTAACAAATCTTTTCCATTTTTCATGTAATCCCATCCTGAAAAGATGGTTGCGATTACGGAGATTAGCATTAGTCCTGTTGTTAATAGGTTCAAAGCAAAAGACCATCCTGTTAAGTTTTCTGTAAAAATTGCTCCAAAGCTATGTACATCTATAAAGGCTACTATAATGGCAAGCATCTGTGTTACTGTTTTTAGCTTTCCCCATATGCTTGCTGCAATTACTTTTCCACCACTTTCTACAGCAATTAGGCGATAACCTGAAACTACAAATTCTCTAAATACTACAATACATGGTATCCATGCTGGTAGTTTTCCCATTTCTACTAACATTATCATGGCTGCAATTACTAAAACTTTATCTGCAATAGGGTCCAAAAATTTACCAAAATTCGTTACTTGATTTCTAGAACGTGCCAAATAGCCATCTAACTTATCTGTAATAGATGCAAGAACAAAAATAGCATCTACTATCCATAGGGTAATAGGAATTCCTGCCCATTCTCCTGTTATGGGAAGAAATGGAATGATAATCATAATAGGCACTAATAAAATTCTAAAAATTGTTAGTTTATTTGGTAAATTCATTTATCTTTCTACCTCCTACTTTTTTTGTTATTATATACTGACTCTCCTAAAAAAGCAAGATAATTACCTACTTTTTTGCACAATCTCCACAATATCTGCTATATATTCTCCGGATAACTGGAATATTGAGTGTTACAATCTTTTGCAATAAAATAATGAGAATGGCTGTAATTACAGTTACTCCTATACCAATACCAATTCCTCTCGAAATCCCCGCTATTAAATTCTTCCACAATAATTTTTTGGAATTTCCTAATAGTTCTGCAAATTCTCTTATATTACTTTCTGCCAACGTTTTATTTAAGTTTTCTATTTGTTTTTCTAGTAAATTTTTATTCGTTTTCTTTTGTTGTTCTGATACTTTAAAAGCGTATCTGTGTTTTGTTGTACTTTTTTTCAAATTTTTTTTAACTTTGTTTTTCTCTTTTTGCATATTTATTCTTCGTTTCTGTTTTTTATTCTTCCCTTTCATAAAATAAACCACCCATTCTTAGGGTGGTTCATTTTTCTTTTTTTATTCTTTTTTTAAGGCATTTCATTTACCATTACATTGTCTACTGTATTTGTTGTTTCATTTACCATTGTTTCGTTTGTTTGATTTGCTATTTCGTTTCTATTTTGTCTTTCTTCTTCTACTAGCGTTTCTAATTTATCAATTAAATCTTGTAATTTTTGAACGTCTTTTCCTATCATTTCCCAATCGTTACTATTTAAAGAAGTATTTAAATTTTCATTTGCTTTTATTAAAGTATCAATTAAATCTTCTATGCTGTCTGTATTTTCTACTTCTATATCTACTGCATATTGAGAAACTAATCTAGCAAGTGCTTGCGTTAGGTTATCTCCTATTGCCACTTTATTACCAGATGCTACTACTACTTTTTTTAGCACTGGCAGAGCGTCTGCCTCATTAATATATTGTTGATAAATTGGCTCTACATAGAGAAGTGTATTATTAATTGGAACAATAATCATATTTTTTGTAATTTTTGTACCACTTACATTAAGGCTTTCTATTTCTTTCGCAATGGTTTCATCCTGTTCTATTTGCGTATCTAATTGCATTGGTCCTAAAATATTAGTATCTGCCTGATATTTATAAATAGTCAATTTTCCATTACCACTATTATCATAAGTTCCTACTAAATAGGAAATTAAGTTTTGCCTATTATATGGGGTGTATGGAAGTACTAGTCCTAGTTGAGCATCTTCCCCATCTACTGTTTTTACCATAGTATAATAAGGTTCCATATCCGTTCCTGTTTTTGTTAAAACTCTTCCTGTATTATGCGTTGCTATTTCCCATATGTCATCTCCTCGGTATAGAACATCTGGCTGAATATTATGATATCTTGCTATAATATCTGCTTGAATATTATATAAATATTCTGGATAAACAAAATGCTGTGCAATATCAGCTGGAATACTTTCTTCTAAATCTGCAAATAAATCTGGATAAGCATTTCTATAGGCCATTGCAATTGGGTCAGAACGGTCTGTAATATAAAAGGTTGTTGTTCCATCATAAGCATCTATTAACACTTTTACAGAATTTCTAATGTAATTTAACTCTATCTTATTAGTTGCCGTCTCTTGTAAGGTTGTTTTTTGAGAATAAGGATAACTATTCGATGTTGTATAAGCATCTAATACCCATACTAACTTTCCTTCCTCTGTTACTACTAAATAAGGGTCTTCATCATATTTTAAATAAGGCATTACTACTTTTGCTCTTTCTATAACATTACGATTTGTCAAGATTTTACTCTCATCGGTAACATCTCCTGAAAAAGCAAGTTTTAAATCTCCTTCTTTAATAGCAAGTATCATTCTATCTATAAAGTTTAAAGTTAGTCCCGCTTCTCCGTCATAATTATTTTCAGCATTTTCAGCTCCTTGTGAATCTAAAACAGGATAATCGAATTCATTTTTATCCTTGCAATTGGTTACTACTGTGTCATTTGTCTCTAATCCAAAATAAATTCGTGGCTGTGTAATGGTAATAGCTCCATTTTGCTCATTAAATCCTCTTTGTATATGGTTTAAGTTGCCTGTATCTTTTGTATCTGTAGCAGATGTAATAATAGCTCCATATCCATGTGTGTATTCATAGGTTTTATTATTATAAGTTCCATTGCTACTTACTATTTCTCGTGGAGAAACATATACTAAAGTATCTTCTCCGTTTATTTTGTATTTTGCTATATTAGTGCTTCGATAAGTATAATAACCTTTTGCTGTTTGTCCATTATTTAATTCCTTTAAAACAATGTCTTCACTCACGATGGCAATATTTCCTACTACTTCCTCAGTATCATTAATTACTTCCGAAGTAATTGTCTCTGCCTCACTTAAAGAAACTTCCTCTATATCTACGCCATAAGCCTCTTTGGTAGACCTTATATTCTGTGCAATATAATCTTTTTCTTTGTCTAATTCATTTGGACTAATCCATATTGCCTTAAATACTACTAGTACTAAAAATAGTCCTACTAAATAGCAAGGAATTGCTGCAATGGAAATAACTAGTTTTCTTGTTTTTCCTTCTTTAAATGCTTTAATTCCTTTATACACGCAGAAGATTAATACCAAACATAATAGTCGGTATCCCCACAATTTAATGGTAACATCTGCTAGCCCTGCTCCGTATAGCGAATAATTAGTTTCTCCATCATTCAATGTTAAAAACTTTTCTGTTCCAATATCTTGTGATTGAAAAAAGATATATCCTGCTAGTAACACAGCAAGAACCATAACGCTATTCGTAAGCTGTGTAATTAATTTGCTATTTTTTAATGTTTTTCTATCTACACCATCAAAAAACATATTAAAGGTAATAATATAATAAATAACGGTATAAACTGCTAAAGCTACCACTGCTACCATGGCATACATTAAAACTAATTGAATAAACGGTTTTTGGAATACAAAATAACCAATGTCTATTCCAAAAATAGGATCATTTACTCCAAATTGTGCTGCATTAATGCATAATACAGCTTTTTCCTTTATCATTCCAGAAGTAAGAGCACTAATTAATACTGCTGCAATAAAGGCAATGGATTTATTTAGTAGTTTTGGCATTTCTTTATGTTCTTGATCAAAAAAGACTTTTAGCCCTTTTTTGATTTTCAAGTTGGTCATGTAAACTAATAGATAAATCACTCCAAAATTAATGATAAGAGTAACTACCATGTATCTTACATTTTGCCAAAAAGAATTGATATATACTTCTCCAATTTCTAATGTCTCTAAATAAGTTCCTCTAAGCAATACATAAGCTACTATAGCTGTTAGTAAAGCAAAAAATGCTACAATCCACATTCTTTTCTTTTTTTGACTTTTTTCTTTATTTGTTTTTTGAGTTTGTTGTTTTTCTCCTTCTGTTTTTGTTTCTTTTTTTCTTATTTCATTTTGTTTTTCTTCTGTTTGTTTTTGTGCTATCTTTTGTTTTACTTCTTCTTTGTTTTCTATTTCTTTTGGTCCTTCTACTGTTGGGTTAGTTTCTTTTGTATTTTTCTCTTCTTTTTTGTTCATGGGAAAATACACTCCTTCCTTCTAATCCATTAATGCTTCTACAAACTCTTTACTAGAAAATACCTCCATATCGTCTATTTGCTCTCCCACGCCAATAAATTTAATTGGCATATGATTCTCTTCTACAATTCCAATAACTACGCCACCTTTTGCAGTTCCATCTAATTTTGTTAAGATAAGTCCTGTAATATCTACGGTTTCCTTAAATGCTTTTACTTGTGCAATTGCATTTTGTCCAGTGGTTGCATCTAATACCATTAAAATTTCTTTACTTGCTTCTGGCATTTCTTTATCAATCACTTTCTTTATTTTGGCAAGCTCATCCATTAGATATTTTTTATTGTGCAATCTTCCTGCTGTATCACAAATTAACACATCTGCATTTTGTTTTTTTACTTCTTCAATTGCTTCATACACAACAGAAGCAGGGTCTGAGCCTTCTTCTCTTTTTACAATAGTGGCTCCTGCTCTATTCGCCCATACTTCTAACTGTTCTACCGCAGCTGCTCTAAAGGTATCTGCTGCTGCCACCACTACTTTCTTTCCGTCTTTTCTTAAGCGATTCGCAATTTTGCCAATGGAAGTAGTTTTTCCTACTCCATTTACACCTACCACTAATATAACAGATGGTATAGTTTCTAATTTTAAACTGCTATCTTCTTTATCTAATATTGCTTGAATTTCTTCTTTTAATAGCTGTTTTACTTCTTGCTCCTCTTGTATATTTTCTTTCTTAATTCTTTGTCTTAAACTATCCATAATTTTGGTAGTTGTCTCTACTCCTACATCTGACATGATAAGAACTTCCTCTAATTCTTCTAGTAGGTCCTCGTCTACTTTTCGGAATCCACTAAAAATATTACTAAAGGATGTTTTCGTTTTACTTAATCCTGATTTTAATTTTTCAAAAAAACCCATTGGTTCCTCCTCGTTATTTTTTACTTCTTCTATTATATACTATTTTTCAAATTTTTCAAGTTTTGGCTTATAAATACACTTCGCACTCCTTCTAACATATAAATTCCTCCTTATATTGCTATATAGTATAACATAAATTCCACTATTTTCAAAAAATTTTTAAAAAATAGTGGAATTTTTTTATTGCTTATGTTAGAATAATAATTGTTATGTTTTATGCTATTGTAGCTCAGTTGGTAGAGCAACAGATTCGTAACCTGTAGGTCGGCAGTTCGATTCTGCCCAATAGCTCCATTAATTACTCCCACGAAATTTTAAAATTATTTAAAATAAGTAGTTTTAGAACTTTGTGGGAGTATAATTTATATAAATAAACATATAAATATATTATATAACTGCAACTTCTTTTTCTAATTCTTCAATAATTAAATTTGCATTTTTCATTATATCTGCATATTCAATATCTTTTGCATA
>CALXAS010000060.1 GCA_944386315.1 uncultured Clostridia bacterium
AATAAACTTCGAACTCAAGGCTTTCATTCCTATGTGTGCCTTTGAGCGAAGCGAGAAAGGAATGGATTTTTTTATGGCATACTCAGATAGAGAACTACTTGCTAGGATGATACAGTGTGAAGCAGGAGGAGAAGGGGACAATGGAATGAGAGCAGTTGCCTCTGTTATCATGAATAGAGTAAATAGTGCTGAAGGAGAATATGCACGAATTTCTCGGACGGTGGTAGTATTCGCAATATTCTATTTCAACCAGGACAATTTGATTGTGCAAGAGAAACTTTAGGCGGAAGCTATAATGCACAAAATATTTATAATATGGTTCCCACAGAAGTACACTATTATATTGCAGACTGGGCAATAGCAGGAAACCGCATTTCAGAAGTGGGAGATTGCCTTTGGTATATGAACCCATTTAATCCTACTTGTCCAAATACTTTTCCATACAATGGAAGTGGAACCTGGCATACCAGAATTGTAGACCATTGTTTTTATCGACCAACCTCTCTATATCGAAATACATAAAATAAGAAAGGAATGAGAAAAAAGATGGAAGAAGAAAATAGAGTGCATCTCAATAGCAATTCACCAGAGACATTAACTAACAATATATACACACCAGCTTTTTTAAGACAGTTTATTGGAAGGTTAGTTAGAATTGAATTCTTAATAGGGACCAATAATTTAGTAGATAGGGTAGGACTTTTAGAAGAAGTAGGAGCCAGTTATGTGGTTATACGACAAATAGAAAGCGGAAATTTACTTTATGCAGATATTTATTCTATCAAATTTGTCTTAATTGCGGAAAATCCATATAGACCAAATTACCAAAATTATCCCTATCCGGTTGTTTAGTGTCCCAAAAATATCAGGGATGAATGGGACATGTCCCACTTATCCCTGATATATCTGGGACATCCTAAGAAAAAAGTCAAAAAAACTTGTACTTTTTTTATTTTGCGGATATAATAACAGAAGAAATAAAGAAATAGGAGGAGTAAGAGTTATGTCTTTTATAGACGAGATTAAACAAAGAGCAAAACAAGATATTAAAACAATTGTCTTACCAGAGAGTGATGACATAAGAGTAATTAAAGGTGCAGCTATTGCACTAAAAGAGGCTTATGCGGATATTATTCTAGTAGGAAACAAAGAAAAAGTTAGCAAACTTGCAGAAGAAAATGGAGTAGATATTAGCAAGGCAAAAATTGTAGATCCAGAGCTTTCGGATAAATTTAGCAGTTATGCAAATGCATTTTATGAACTTAGAAAAGCAAAGGGAATGACATTAGAAAAGGCAAAAGAATTAATGCGTGATACAGTATATTTTGGCATGATGATGGTAAAACAAGGAGATGCAGATGGACTAGTCTCAGGTGCTTGTCATTCTACTTCTGACACATTACGACCAGCACTTCAAATTTTAAAAACTGCACCAGGCACAAAATTGGTTTCAGCCTTTTTCTTAATGGTAGTTCCTAATTGTGCTTATGGTGCCAATGGAACCTTTATTTTTGCAGATAGTGGACTAAATGAATACCCAGATGCGGATAGCTTATCTGAAATTGCTATTTCCTCTGCTAAAAGTTTTGAGCAATTAGTAGGAGAGCAGCCACGAGTAGCTATGCTTTCTTATTCTACTTATGGAAGTGCACATTCTCCACTAACAGAAAAAGTAGTAGAAGCAACCAAGCTATTGAAGGAAAAACAACCAAATTTAATTGCAGATGGAGAGTTACAACTGGATGCAGCTATTGTTCCAGAAATTGCAGCATCTAAAGCACCAGGAAGTCCAGTAGAAGGAAAAGCTAATGTGTTGGTATTCCCAGATTTAGATGCAGGTAATATTGGTTACAAATTAGTACAAAGACTTGCTAAAGCAGAGGCATATGGACCGCTTTGCCAAGGTATTGCAAAACCAGTAAATGACCTATCTAGAGGTTGTAGTGCAGAAGATGTAGCAGGAGTAATTGCTATTACTTCTGTACAAGGTCAAAAAGAATAGGAAAGGAAAGATGAAAATTATGAAAATATTAGTATTGAACAGTGGAAGTTCTTCTTTGAAATATCAATTATTAGATATGGAAACAGAGAAAGTATTAGCAAAAGGAAATTATGAAAGAATTGGAATAGGAGGTTCTTTTGTTACACATAAAGTAGGAAAAGAAAAATATACCTATGAGAAAGATGTTAAAAATCATGAAGAAGCTATTAGCTTTGTCATGGAACAATTTACAGATAAAGAGCATGGTGTTATTTCTTCTTTAGATGAAATTAATGCGATTGGACATAGAGTAGTACATGGAGGAGAAAAATTTAACAAGTCTGTTATCATTACAGAAGAGGTAAAAAATACGATTAGAGATTGTATTGAACTTGCACCATTACATAACCCAGCAGCTCTAACAGGAATTGAAGCTTGTGAAAAAGTAATGCCAGGAAAACCAAATGTAGCAGTATTTGATACAGCATTTCATCAAACAATTCCAGAAGAAAGATATATTTATCCTATTCCATATGAATATTATGAAAAATATAGAATTCGTAAATATGGTTTCCATGGTACTTCTCATAAATATGTTTCTAGAAGAATTGCAGAGATTTTAGGAAAACCAGTAGAAGACCTAAAAATTATCAACTGCCACTTAGGACAAGGAGCGAGCTTGTGCGCTATAGAGGGAGGAAAATCTGTAGATACTTCTATGGGATTTACACCACTTGCAGGTATTGCTATGGGAACACGTAGTGGGGACTTAGATCCATCTGTAGTTACTTATCTAATGAAAAAAGAAAATTTAACACCAGATGAAATGGAGAAAATTCTAAATAAACAATCTGGTTTATTAGGAATTTCTGGACTTTCTGCAGATAATAGAGATTTATTAGCTTCTATTCAAAATCAAGACGAACATAGCAAGAGAGCAAAAATGGCAATGGAAACCTATTGTTACATTATTGCACAATATATTGCTAAATATACTGTAGCAATGAATGGTGTAGATGTGATTACTTTTGCAGGAGGAGTAGGAGAAAGAGGACCAGATGAAAGAAAGATGATTTGTGACCATTTAAGCTTTATGGGAGTGGAATTAGATGAAGAGGCAAATAAGGTAAAAGCAGAAGAAAAACAAATTTCAAGTAGCAATTCTAAAGTAGCAGTATGGATTGTACCAACAGAGGAAGAACTTATGATTGCAAGAGATACAGTAGCACTTATTTAATAAAGTTTATGCAATTTAAGGAACGTCCCTAAATTGCAAAGAAAGGATATTCGTATGAAAATTTTAGTAATCAATTGTGGAAGTTCTTCCTTGAAATATCAATTATTAGATATGGATACAGAAGAAGTTCTTGCCAAAGGAAATTATGAGAGAATTGGACAAGGTAATAGCTTTTTAACACATAAAGTAAATGGAGAAAAATATGTGTTAGAAAATCCAGTGGAAAATCATGAGCAAGCATTGGCTTTTATGATACACCAATTGTTAAATGAAAAATATGCGGTAATACAATCTTTAGAAGAGATAGAAGCGATAGGGCACAGAGTACCACATGGAAAAGATTTATTTAGTGAATCTGTACTTATTACAGAAAAGGTAGAAGAAGAGATTGCAAGTTGTACTGAACTTGCACCACTTCATACACCTGCTATATTAAGTGGAATAGAAGCTTGTAAGAAAGTACTTGCTGGAAAGCCAATGGTAGCTGTATTTGATACAGCATTTCATCAAACGATTCCAGAAGAAAGATACATTTATCCTATTCCTTATGAATACTATCAAAAGGATAATGTGCGTAAATATGGTTTTCATGGTACATCTCACCGTTATGTGTCGCAAAGGTTAGCAGAATTAATGCAAAAACCAATAGAAGATTTAAAAATAGTGGTATGCCATTTAGGCCAAGGGGCAAGTTTATGTGCAGTAGAAGGAGGAAAATCTGTAGAAACTACTATGGGAATGACACCTGTATCTGGCATTATGATGTGTGCTAGAAGTGGAGATTTAGATCCATCTATCGTTACTTATTTAATGAAAAAAGAAAATTTAACACCAGACGAAATGGAAGACATATTAAATAAGAAATCAGGTGTGCTAGGAATTTCTGGAGTAAGTCCTGATTTTCGAGATATTGAAAAAGCAGCAGATGAGGGAGACAAAAAAGCAATTTTAGCTAGAAAAGCCTACTGCTACAATGTAGCACAATATGTTGCCAAATGTGCAGTTGCTATGAATGGTATAGATGCCATTGCATTTACTGCAGGAGTGGGAGAAAATCAAATTCATATTCGTGAAGGAATTTGTGAACATTTGAATTTTATGGGAGTAGAATTAGACAAAAAGAAAAATGAAATAAGAGCAGAGGAAAAAGAAATATCTACATCAGATTCTAAAGTAAAAGTGTGGGTAGTTCCTACGAATGAAGAATTAGTGATTGCAAGAGACACTAAAAGAATTGTAGAAAAATAAGAACGAACATAAGAAAATAAAAGGATAGGATGAAATGATGAAATTAGAAACAATCAAAAAAATAGGAAAAGAACATAAATTTGCGATTTTATTTTTTATGATAGGGTTTGCCATAAGTATTTTTGTGGCGCCCTATGGTATTTTTTGTGACGAAGCAGATGTGATTACGGCTTCCTGGCTTATGAGCAAGGGCGAATTGTTATATAAGGATATTTTTTCTCACCATATGCCAGTACCTTATTTCTTTTTAGAAATTTTTCAATTTTTTTCAAACAATCTTGTTTTTTTAAGAATAAGTTTTGCTATCGTAACACAAGCTTATTTTATTTTACTATATCTATTTTTTCGAAAAAAATTACATCCTTATGTAATCCCTATTGTTTCTGTTTTGTGGGAATTAGTAAGACATATGTTTATGCAACAAATGATTTTAGCAGATACTTTTGTAGCACTGGGTCTTTTTACTGTTTTTTTAGAAATAGTGACCCATAAAGAAGCAAAGTATGCACTAAAGGACAAAATTTTAATTGCATTTGCCACTTTTATTTCTTTTGGTTCTAGCCTAATTGCGGTATATCCCTTAATGATTTTTTATGTGTACTATATCATAAAACGTATTGTGCTATATGTAAAAGAAAAAGAGAAGGCTTTGGCTTATTTTAAAGAAGACCTAGGATTTGCTGGCATTGTTTTGTGTCCTTTTTTCCTATTTGCTTTTTATTTATTAGCAACCAATACATGGGGAGACTTTTGGGAAAATGCAATTTTCTTTAATACAGATTATTACAGTCTTTATAATGGAGAAGAAACACCTATTACTTTAATATTAAACCAATTTTTAAATTTTCCGCACAAAACATGGTTACACTTTTTTATTAGTACTGCTTACTTTCCAGATATGTTTTATTATACAACAGACATGTTTATCTCTTTCAACTACCTTGTATTTTTAGTTTGGTCTGTCATAGCATTGTGGAGATATAAAAAAAGAGCAATTTTATATATTCTATTTATTTACTTTTGCTACATGAGAGATGGTTTCCATGTTACTCCATTTATTCTATTTACTCAATATATGGTAGCAGAAGCACTTATCTGGGCATTTTCTAAAATGAAAACAGAAAAGAAGGCAAAGCCAAAAGAAACGATAGCTGTTGTACTTATTCTTTTTTATGCCATATTACACTTTGCTTTATTGGGAAATGACTTAAAAGGACTATTAGAAGGAAATGAGTATGTAACAGATTATGGAAAAGAATATAAAGATGTGATAATAGCAGTTACAGAGGAAGAGGATACGATATGGGCAGTTCCTATGAAAGCAGAACTCTACTTTGTAACAAACCGTATGCCTGCAAATGAAAATATTTTTTATTTACCGTGGCAGAGTATAAAGTCAGGCGTTAATGAGGAGATTCAAAAAGATTTAATAGAAAATAAAGCAAAAGTAATTGTTTATGATGGAGAAGAATTATTATGGTCAGATAAAATTGTTACTTCCGAATATTGTGGATGGTTAGAAGAATTTTTACAAGAAAGCTATTTTACCATAAAAGGATTAGATGATGTATATTTCTTAAAAGAGGAAGAAAGCAAAATCATAGAAAAATTAATAGAAAAAAATATAGTAAGGAGAGAAGAAAATGGAGAGATTGTATGTAGTAATGCCAGCGTATAATGAGGAGAAAAATATTGAAAAAGTAGTAAGGAGTTGGCATGCCGTATTAGAAAAAGTAGATAAAACAGCTAGGTTATTAATTGTAGATGATGGTTCTACAGATGACACTTACAATATTATATGGGATTTACAAAGAGAATTACCACAAATGGAATTTCAATATAAAAAGAATTCTGGTCATGGAGCTACAGTGCTATTTGCTTATGAATACGCTATGGCAAGAGGGGCTACTTATATTTTCCAAACAGATTCGGATGGACAAACTAACCCGGAAGAATTTTTAGAATTTTGGAAACAAAGAGAAGAATACGATATGATTATTGGAAGTAGAGAACAAAGGGGAGATGGCTTTTTTAGAAAGTTTGCAAGTAAAGTATTAAAGTTTGTTATTAAAATAACATTGCATACAGATGTAGAAGATGCTAATACACCATTTCGTTTAATGAAAACAGAAACTTTAAAAAAATATATGCCAAAAATTCCAAAAGACTTTTATTTATCTAACGCTTTAATTACAGCATTGTTTGTAAAATATAAGGAAAAAGTAAAATTTATTCCCATCACTTTTCAAGCAAGGCAAGCAGGAAAAAACTCTATTAACTTTGAGAAACTAGTACATACAGGTTGGGAAACATTACGTGATTTTAGAAAAATAAATAAAAACTTAGAAGATAAAAAAGCAAAGGAAGGATGAAATAAAAATGGTAAAGGAATTCTTAAAAAAAGAAAAAATTCCCATTATTCTTTTTGTGATTGGATTTATTTTTAGTATTTGGATAGCACCTTATGGTACTTTTTGTGACGAAGCAGATGTCATTACTGCTTCGTGGCTAATGAGTAAGGGAAGTTTGCTTTATCAAGATATATTTTGTCATCACATGCCAGTACCTTACTTCTTTTTAGAGATTTTTCAATTTTTCTCTAATGACCTTATTTTTTTAAGAATCTGTTTTGCTATTGTAACACAAGCTTATTTTGTTTTGTTGTATGTGTTTTTTAGAAAGAAGTTACATCCTTGTATTATTCCGATAGTGTCCGTTCTATGGGGATTGATGAGACATATCCTTTTGCAAAATATGATTTTGGCAGATACTTTTGTGGCATTAGGACTGTTTACTATCTTTTTAGAACTAATTACCTGCAAAAACTGTAAATATGCCTTAAAAGATAAAATACTCATTGCATTTGCTACTTTTATTTCGTTTGGATCTAGCTTAATTGCAGTGTATCCCTTAATGATATTTTATTTGTACTATATCGTAAAACGAATTATCTTATATATAAAAGAAAAGGAAAACGCATTTGCGTATTTTAAAGAAGACCTTTTATTTGCTTTGATAGTACTATGTCCTTTTTTAGTATTTGTCTTGTATTTATTGCTAACCAATACTTGGGGAGCTTTCTTAGAAAATGCTATCTTTTTTAATACAGATTATTATAGTCTTTATAATGGTGCCGAAACGCCAATTAGTTTAATAGTAAATCAATTTTTAGATTTTCCACAAAGAGCATGGACACGTATTTTATTTGGAACTATTCTCTTACCACAAATGCTTTCTTATACCACAGATATCTTTGTAGGAGTTAATTTTGTCATATTCCTTGCTTGGTCAATAACAGCATTGTTCCGCTATAAAAGCAAAGCTATCCTCTATATTCTATTTGTCTATTTTTGCTATATGAGAAATGGTTTTCATTCGTCTACTTTTATGATATTTTGCCAATTCTTTTTAGCAGAAGGAATAATTTGGGGAGTTAAAGAAATACAAAAGAAAGAAAAAGCAGAAATACAAAAAGCAATTGCTATTACTGGTATTTTTTTGTATACACTGGCGTATCTATTCTTACTAGGTATTGACTTAATAAAAATGGTAAAAGGAGACGAACGTGTAACAGATTACGGAAAAGAGTATAAAGATGTGATACTATCTGTTACAGAAGAAGACGACACCATATGGGCAGTTCCTTTAAAAGCAGAACTTTACTTTGTAACAAACCGTATGCCTGCAAATGGTAATATCTTTTATTTACCATGGCAATCTATTAAACCAGGAGTTAATAAAACAATAGAAAAGGATTTAT
Source organism: uncultured Clostridia bacterium (assembly GCA_944386315.1). GTDB lineage: Bacteria > Bacillota > Clostridia > TANB77 > CAG-508 > UMGS1663. The sequence goes on from CALXAS010000060.1 coordinate 8,227, forward strand.
TAGAGAAAAAGCCAAAAGTAATTATTTATACTGGAGACGAATTATTATGGACAGAAACAATTGTTACTTCTAGTTATTGCGGATGGCTAGAAGAAATCCTAGAGGAGAACTATTTTACCGTAGAAGGGTTTGATAATGTATATTTCTTAAAATCTTCATAAAAAATTCAGGATTTAGCTACTTTTATCTTAAGAAAATATGGGTTACAATAAAGACATAAAAATAAAAGAAAAGGGGAGAGGAAATTTGCAAGAGACAATTTTAAAATGTGAAGACCTTCACAAAACAATGGGCAAAAAAGAAATCCTAAAAGGTGTTAGCATAAGCATGCAAGCAGGAGATATCCTAGGCTTTATTGGTCCAAATGGTGCTGGAAAAACCACCACTATTAAATTAATATTGGGGTTGCAAAGTATTACCAGTGGAAGTGTAAAAATTAATGGATATGATATTCAAAAAGATTTTACAAAAGCAATTGAAAAGGTAGGAACAATTGTAGAAAATCCAGATTTGTATATGTATTTGACAGGTTATGATAATTTAAAGTTAATAGCCAATTTGTATGATAATGTAGACAAAAAACGAATAGATGAAGTAGTAGAATTAGTGGGATTAAAAAATCGTATTCATGATAAAGTATCCAAATATTCTTTAGGAATGAGACAACGTTTGGGTATTGCGCAAGCTATCCTGCATAAACCAAATTTATTAATTTTGGACGAACCAACTAATGGATTAGACCCAGAAGGTATGAAAGAAGTAAGAGATTTATTAAAACTATTGG
>CALXAS010000061.1 GCA_944386315.1 uncultured Clostridia bacterium
GGAATTAATTAATTTTAGGGAAGTATCTGTATCAAAGCCAGATGTTAATAATTTTTCTAGCATGCTAATGGCTGTTTTACTACTTTTCTTTGCCTCTTTTCCGGAACCCATACCATCACTAATGGCAAGCAGATATTTTCCGTCATCTAGCCTTGTTTGTATACTGCTATCTCCTGACATGCTAGAACCTGTTTTTGTTGCTCTTGCTACTCCGATTTGTATATTTTGTTTATCTTCTGCTACGTAGGTATAAGAACAAGTAGATTTTCCTAAACGTAATCCGCATTCTTGTTTTTGTAGCATCATATGCATGCCAAATACTTTTCCTATCATTCTTCCCATTTTCTTTGTATCGCAGGATGGTTTTTCCACATTTTCACACACATCTGTGTATAACGTTACCTCTATTCTACCTGTTGCTTGCTGTTTAATGCTAATATTTTTGATTTGAATGTCTTTTTGTTCTAATAATTTCTGTATTTGTATTTTTTCTTCTACAAATACATCTTCTTTTGGCTTTTCTATTTCTTCTGCTAAATTACTAATTGCTTTAGACACTTCTTCTAACTGGTTGGAAATTACTTTTTGATTTTCTTCTATCTTTTTTTTGTAGACAAATTGTTTTTGGCTCGCTTTATAGGCTTGTGTAATGGCTCTTAGCATATCTTTTATATCTTTTTCTATATCGTCACCGATATAGTCTTTTTCTGCACCTACTATATAGCTATTATGTTTTTCTAGTAAATCTAGTAACTCTCTTCTGGTTATTTTTCCGTTTTCTTCTAATATTTTAAACAAATCCTCTAAAAAGCTTTCTTCTGGCAAATAGATATCATCAAATAAAATATTGTCTTCCATTCCCTCTAAATGATTTTGTAATTCTCTATCAAAAATGCTTTCATTTTCTTTTTCTCGTTTTTGTAGTTCTTCTTCCTCTACTACTGTGGCAGCTGCCTCTCCATATGTTTTTGCCATTTGTGAAATAGTTTCTGACATAGAGTTTAACTTAAAAATGGTTTCTTCGCTTTCTTCTAGCTGATTTCCTGTTGTCACAGGTAATAATTTTGTTGTACCAAATAAATCCTCTATATCTATCTTCACATTTTTAGGTACTGCTAAAAGTCCTAAAGCAGCTAAAAATATCTCTTGTATTTGGATAATGGATTCTACATTTCCATTAAAGCGATACGTTAATATGGCATTTCCTACGATAAATCCTACAATTACACCTATTTTTCCAAATCGACTAAATATACCTGCTATCATACCAGAAATGGCATAAGTTCCTACTAAAATGGGGTCTCCTTGTCCAATAATACCAACTACACTTCCAATGGTAATTCCTGCTGTTGCTCCAACGAGTATACCATACTTCCATCCCATTAATAATACTAAAAAGATACAACCAATATTCGCAATAGAATAATCAAATATATGTACTTCTGATAAAGTAGTAATGGCGATGGCTAGCATTAGACTTGCTCCCATCACTTCTTCTATAGCATAAGCACGTTTTTCTCCTATTTGTGTCACAACTGATAAACTATTAACAAATATTTTATAAAAAATATAGGCTGACACACTATACAAAATTCCTACCAATAAATCGTACACCATAACTTGATGGAAAAATACGGTACCAATTTGCACCAAAAGGGTACTTACTACTAATCTTCCACCTAATCTTCTTTTCTCATTTCTATCTTGTTCGTAGGTTACCGGTTTTATAAGCATTGTGACAATTAAAATAAATAAGGTCAATATAAAATTTAAAGTACTTTCTCCCCCAAAGCTAATAGCATTTCCTATGGCAACTAAGATTGTTGTAATCCCTATAGGAATTCCATTTCCTAGTATGGCTACTAACATGGCAAGTCCAAAAGGTGCAATTTCGTTTTGCTCCCCTATTCCTACCATAGAAACCATAAAGGCTATGATATATAAAATAATATTTTGTTTCGTAAAAGCTCTTTTCATTGCCTCTACAAAAGACCTCTTTTTACTTGTATTATATTCTACATCCTCATTCTGATTTTGCTTATCTTCCTCAAAATCTCTTGCTATATTCTGAAACATCCTTACCACCTCTTACTTTTTTAATTTCTTTTTTCCTGTTTCTATTCTAGTACAAGCTACCCACAATATTTGTCGTATTTACGCCCCAAAATTAAAAAAGTTTTTTACAACTTGTGATATATTTTTTGATTTATTTTCTTTTTCCTTCGTTTCTTTTTTATATTTTCACTTATTTTATCGTAAAATAGTCGAAAAAACAATAATTTTGATGTGTTATACTATAGAATTATACACTTCTTCTATATTTTCTACATCTCCACCATACAATTCTTGTATTCTCAAATCACTTTCTAACTGGGATTTCCTTAAATTAGTAATAGCAAAATAAGTTCCTGTTAAAATAAGAACAAACATAAAAATTGTCACAACTACTAATAGCACTATTGCTCCTTTTTCCCTCTTTATATATTTTTTCATGTTCTTCTCCCTTCTTCTATTCTTCTTATGTTTTCCTATTTTCTTTTATCTATACATACACTTTTTTCTGTTTCTATTTTATCTTTGTTCTTGCTTTTTGTCAATGAACAAAGGGAAATTCGAGTGCGAAAAAAGAGAACAAATTGTCCTCTTTCTTCCTATCTATTTTCTTTTATAAAACTTTAGAAAAACTATCTCTAGTTTACACTGCAAGTTCTACTATTTTATGTTGTTGCAAACATTTTGGCACATCTAGTATTCTTTGGTTTTCGGAACCTCTAAATTTTAGAGTTGGATTTTTCTTTTCTTGTACAAATCTGCCATCAACTAAAACATCTATCTCTTTTAATGCTTCGTTGGTAGTTTCGTCGTTTCTTGCTTCTAACTGTTCTATGGTATAACCTGAATAACACCATACGTTAAAATTTGGTCTTACTTTTTTGACATCTTTAATAAAGCTAACTACCTCACCTATATTTTCTTTGCAAAGTGGTTCTCCTCCACTAATCGTAATTCCCTTTAAGATAGAGTTTTCACATATTTTATCGATAATTTCTTGTTTATGAAATTCTTGTCCATAATTATAGTCTTGTGCTTGTGCATTATGACATCCAGGGCAATGATGTGGGCAACCACTCACAAATAATACGGCTCTCCATCCTAATCCATTGGATATACTTTCATCATAAAATCCTGCCATTTTCATTTATTTCTATCTCCCTTTTTCTACTATTTTGAGAAGTAATTATCATTTTTTAATGGAGTGACTTAAGGAGCAGTTGGCTTTAGCCAACAATTGGGAGGCTTTATGCCGACCAGCGCACGAATGGAACGTAATAAAAAATGATAATTACTTCTAACAGCGCTATTATGCACCCTTTATGCCGTTGTCTCCACCAATATGGGTTACTCTATCTCGTAGTTCTGCTCTTTTTGCATTATTCCAACGCTCTGTAGTTCCTACTAAATATCCGGTTATTCTTTGAATAGTATCTATGTTTTTACTTCCGCATACTGGACATTCTTTTAATTCTGCATCTGCGTTTTCAAATCCACAATCTAAACATCTAGATCTTGTATGGTTTACACTACCATATCCCATATTATATTTATCCATTAAATCTACTACTGCTTCTACAGATTCTGGGTTGTGAGTAGCATCTCCATCAAGTTCAATATAGAAGATGTGTCCTCCTTCTGTCATAGTATGGTATGGTGCTTCTATTTTTGCTTTTTGCTCTGCTGTACATTTATACCATACTGGTACATGGTTAGAGTTTGTATAATATTCTCTGTCTGTTACTCCTAAAATCGTTCCAAATTCTTTTTGATCTATTCTTGTAAATCTTCCAGATAATCCTTCTGCTGGTGTTGCAAGTACAGAATAGTTTAAATCATATCTTTCAGAATAATTTTCACAACATTCGTGAATTAGCCCTATAATTTCTAATCCTAATTTTTGAGATTCTTCTGATTCTGCATGATGTTTTCCAGTTAATGCTGTTAAACATTCTGCAAGTCCTATAAATCCTACTCCCAAAGTTCCATGTTTAATAACTGATGCAATGGTGTCGTTTGGTTTTAGATTTTCGCTATCTTCCCAAAGTCCACTCATTAATAGTGGGAATTGTTTTGCAATAGCTGTTGCTTGGAATTTATATCTATCATATAATTGTCTTGCTGTAATGTCACAATATTTTTCTAGTTTTTGCATAAATATTTTCTTTACTGCTTTTTTGTAAGCTGCTGTCATGTGTTCTTCACTGCCTTTGCCTAATACAAAGCTGATACCTACTTGCTCTTGTGCTTCGTAAGCTGACTCTATTGCAATTCTTGGAAGGTTGATTGTAGTAAAAGATAAATTTCCTCTTCCTATAGAAGTATCTTCTCCATGTCTATCTTTAAATACTCTCGTTCTGCATCCCATTGTGGCACATTCATAGTAATATCTATTTGGGTCATCTTTATTCCACTTTGGATGTTGATTAAAGGTTGCATCTAAGTTAATAAAGTTAGGGAAAAATCTTTTTGCTGTTACTCTACATGCTAATTTATATAAATCATAGTTTGGATCTTCTGGTAGATAATTTACTCCTCTTTTCTTTTTCCAAATTTGAATTGGGAAAATTGGTGTTTCGTTATTGCCTACTCCTCTTTCTGTAGAAAGTAGTAATTCTCTTATAATACATCTTCCCTCTGGTGAAGTATCTGTTCCATAGTTGATAGAACTAAATACTACTTGGTTTCCTCCTCTAGAATGGATAGTATTCATATTATGGATAAATGCTTCCATAGATTGATGTACTCTTCCTACTGTATTATTAATAGCTGCTTGAATATCTCTTTTATCTCCCTCTAATCCTTTTAAATCTTTTTTAATATAATCTTTTACTTGATAATCATAAAGGTGAGATAAATCTTTATCTAAAAATTCTTCTATTTTTTTTATTTCTTCTATAAAAGATGCTTTTACATATGGTGCCAAATAGAAATCAAATGCAGGGATAGCTTGTCCACCATGCATTTCATTTTGTACGGTTTCCATGGAAATACATCCTAAAATACTAGCTGTTTCTATTCTTTTTGCTGGTCTAGATGCTCCATGTCCTGCTTTAAATCCGTTTTTTAATATTTTATCTAATGGGTGTTGCAAGCATGTTAAGGATTTTGTTGGATAATAGTCTTTATCATGAATATGGATATATCCTTTTTGGAATGCCTCTCTTGCTTCTGGTGATAGTAGAAAATCATCTACAAATGGTTTGGTTGTTTCTGAAGCAAATTTCATCATCATTCCTGCTGGTGTATCTGCATTCATATTGGCATTTTCTCTTGTTACATCATTTGCTTTTGTTTCTATAATTTCTAAGAACATTTCTTTTGTTCTGGATTTTCTAGCTACATCTCTATTGTAACGATAAGTAATATATGCTTGTGCTACTTCCTTTCTGGAAGAAGACATTAATTTTTTTTCTACTAAATCTTGTATTTCATATACAGACACTTGATTTTTATCTTCTAATTGTTTTTTTACACTATCTGCAATTTTGTTAGCTAAATCTATATCTACTCCTCCTGTTGTTTGTGACATAGCAAGCGTAACTGCTTTAATAATTCTTTCTGGATTGAATTCTGCAACTCTACCATCTCTTTTAATAACTTGCATTGTAATACCCCCTATTTGTACATTTATTTTTTAATTTTGAGAACTGTTCTCATTTTTATTTTTCCCTTTTTTCGATAAAAAATAGTATGTAGTTCTCTTTGAAATTATCTACATACTATATGAATTCTTTTAAAAAGTCAAATCTGTTTTCATAATATTCGCATATCCTGTAAGCATTGATATTACTTGGTTTTACGTGTTTTGTCAAATTTATCCAATCTGTTTTTTAGGCAACTTTTTTTCTGCAACAATTGGTAAAAGTCACTTCTTTTTTTCTGTTTCGTTTTTGTTACAGTTTTTTTACAAAAATATTACAATGCTTGTATTTTACTTTTATCTATTTTTCTCACTGTCATTTTTTGCTTATTTTTAGCTGTTTTGAAATTTTGCTTTTTAAAATTGATAATTATTATCAATTTTAGATTCTAATTTTTTCACCTACATAAATTAAATTTGGATTTGTAATTCTATTTCTCTTTATAATGCTAGCAATACTAACACCATATCTTCTGGAAATACTCCATAGCGTATCTCCCTTTCTCACTTCGTAAACAGTATGAAACATGTCTTTTTCTTGAAATACTACTGGTATTCTAATTCTTTGCCCTATGTAAATGCGATTCGCATTCCTTATCCCATTATATTGTGCAATTGCCACTACACTTGTATGATATTGGCTTGCTATTTTGCTTAAAGTATCTCCTTTTTTTACAATATATATCATTTCTGAGCCATATTGCTGTTCAGAAGTACTTTGATTTTGCGGTATCATTAGTCTTTCTCCTGCATAAATCAAATTAGGATTTACAATATTGTTCAAACGTATTAGTTCTCCTACTGTGGTTTGATAGTCTTTGGCTATTTGTGACAAAGTATCTCCTCTTTGAATGATAATACTTATTGTATTACTTGGCGATGTAGGATTCGTAGGTTTTTCTACTGGTGGTAATATTGTAGTATCTGTCAATAAAATTTCTCGTGTAAATCTATCTTTATCTACATAGTTTTTTATCCCATTTACTCTACCTTCATCCGTATATTGCCAACCTATCCACGTATCCCAATTTCCATTTGGAGTAGGTTGTTCCACCTCATATTGTGCTACCCATAATGGGTATCTGCTTACTTCTCCGTAAAAAATATTGGTAGCATCATTGGTATTGCTATATACTACCATCTCTTTTTTGGTAAGATTTTCTACGGTTCTTAAAAATGTAAGTGCAATTGCGTTAATTTCTTCTCTATTCAAGTTTCCAAAACTTTCAAAGTCCATTGCTAGTCTCACATCTGGTGTTTTTCCTCCTATCACAGAAGCAAAAAAATTTGCCTCTATTACTGCCTCCTCTGTGGTTCTTGCCGTTACGTAATGATAAAAACCTACTTTTAGATTGTTGGCTTTTGCCTCTGTATAGTTTCTTTCAAAATAGGGATCTATAAAATTAGTTCCTTGACTCGCTTTCATATAGACTATTTCTATTCCTGCTTCTTTTACTGCTGCATAATCTATATTTTCTTGCCATCCACTTACATCTATTCCCTGATAAGTTATATTGCTCTCTGGTCCAAATGCATAAACTGGCTGAACAACATTAATTAGGGTAAATAAAAGTATTCCCATACCACTAGTAATTAATCTTCGCTTTATCATAATTTCCTCCCTTTTTTCTTATATTTTATGTCCTGTATTCTTTTTTGCTACTTTTTTATTTCTTCTATTTTTTTCTTTTCTTCATATATTATTACAGGTGATAAAAGTGAAAAAAGTGCAAGTTTTCTTATTAAATGGAGTACTATTAACCGTCGCATCCCTTCTTATGCGTACCATTGGGCTTTCTTTTAATGTGTATATTTCTAATAAAATTGGTACAGAAGCTGTTGGCATTTATCAATTAATTATGTCTGTTTATTCTTTTGCCATTACACTTGCTTGTTCTGGCATCAATTTGGCTGCTACTCGCATTGTTTCTGAACAATTGGCTTATGGTTTTGAAACTGGCATAAAAAAGGCAATGAAAAAATGCCTTTTTTATAGTCTTAGTTTAGGGCTTGTTTCTTGCTTTCTACTTTTTACTTTTTCGCCTGTTATTTGTTCCTACTGGTTACATGGAAAAGTAAGCCGATTACCTCTACAAATATTGAGTTTTAGCCTTCCTTTTTTAGCAATGTCTTCTGCTATGAATGGATATTTCTCTGCCCTTCGTAATGTAAAAAAAAGTGTATTTTCACAAATGTTAGAACAATTTTTGCAAATGTATTTGGTTTCCTGCTTTCTTAATTTTTTCATGCCAGAAGGTTTAGATGCTGCCTGCCTTGCTCTAGTTTTAGGTAGTACTCTTTCTGAAATTGCCTCTTTTCTTTGTCTTTTTTTACTCTACTTACATGACAAAAGAAAATTAAAAGCAAATCTTTACCAAGATACGAATTATACCAAGCAAATTTTAAAAATCTCCTTTCCGATTGCCATTACCTCTTATATTCGCTCTGGGCTTTCTACTTTAAAACAAATTCTCATTCCATTGCAATTAGAAAAGTCTGGTATGTCTTGTGAATATGCTATTTCTCGCTATGGTATGATAAACGGCATGGTCATGCCGCTTATTCTCTTTCCTTGTACTTTTATTAATTCGTTTTCTGGTCTACTGATTCCAGAGTTTTCTTACATGCAAGCGAAAAAGAGTTATCATAAAATGGAAATCGCTTTTGAAAAAATATTTAAAGTGAGTTTTTTATTTTCCTTTTTCATTTTGGGTGTTTTTTGGTGTTTCTCACAAGAATTAAGTAGTATGATTTATCAAGAACCTGAAATTGCGAAATTTGTAAAAATTCTAGCCCCTCTTATTGTGCTCATGTACATCGATTCTATTGTAGATAGCATTTTAAAGGGGCTAGACAAGCAAGTAATTGTGATGGGAATTAATATTCTCGACTTAGTAATTAGTATTTCTTTTATTTATTTTTTACTTCCTAGTAGTGGTATTGTAGGTTATATTATTGTACTGTATATTAGTGAGATTTTAAATGGATTAGTTAGTCTTTGGTTTTTGTGGAAAGAGACGCATTTTTATTTTGATATTGCTAATTGGCTGATTAAACCGCTTCTTAGCCTTTTACTATCCTCTTTCGTCCTTTCTATTTTACCACCTATCTCGTCTACTTCTTTGATAGACATTTGCATAGAAATTTTGCTATTTGGTATATGTTATTTTTTGTTTTTTTTTTTGTTTAAAGCTGTTCGAAAAGTGGTTATTTGTATTTGATTTATTTTAT
>CALXAS010000062.1 GCA_944386315.1 uncultured Clostridia bacterium
AAAAAAAAATACAAAAAAAAAAACAAAAAAAAAAAAAAAAAACAAAACCAAAAAAAAAAAAAAAAAAACAAAAAAAAAAAAAAAGAATATATGATATAAATGGGCTATACGGAAATGAGGAGAAAATGAAAAATATAAAAGACTATACATTAGAAGAATTAAAAGAACAGTTAGTACAAATGGGAGAAAAGCCATTTAGAGCAGAGCAAATCTTTGCATGGCTATATGTAGAGAAAGTAAAAGAATTTGAAGAGATGACCAATCTTTCCAAAGAACTAAGAGAAAAATTGCAAAAAGAATTTACTATGTGTAATGTAAAAATATTGCAAAAGCAAGAATCCGTAGACGGAACGAAGAAATATTTGTTAGATTTATTAGATGGAAATGCTATTGAAACAGTGCTAATGCAATATCATTATGGAAAGACTATCTGTGTTTCTTCACAAGTAGGTTGCAAAATGGGATGTAAATTCTGTGCCTCTACAGGTATCCCTTTTGTTAGAAGTTTATCAGCCGGAGAAATTATAGAAGAAATAATAGCAGTAGAGCAAGATACAGGGGAGAGAATTTCTAATGTAGTATTTATGGGAATAGGAGAACCCTTAGACAATTACGATAATGTCATAAAAGCTATTCGTATTATGAACCATCCAAAAGGACTAAATATAGGAGCGAGGCACATCAGCATTTCTACTAGTGGATTAGTGCCTAATATATATAGGTTGGCAAAGGAAAATATTCCTTGTACGCTATCTATTTCACTGCATGCTACCAACAATGAAAAAAGAAGTAGTATGATGCCAGTCAACAATGCTTATCCTATAGAAGAATTAATAAAGGCATGCAAAGATTATTTGAAAGAAGGGGGAAAAAGAATTTCTTTCGAATATGCTCTAGCGAAAGACAATAATGATGCGATAGGAGATGCAAAACAACTAGTAGAATTATTAAAAGGAATGCTTTGTCATGTCAATTTAATTCCCATTAATCCTATTCAAAATGGGAAATATGATAAAAGTAGTATGGAAAATATTATTCGTTTTAGAGATTACCTAAACGAACATGGAATTGTAGCTACCATTCGTAGAGAATTGGGAAGCGATATAGATGCAGCTTGTGGACAACTAAGAAGGAAGAATTTAAACAAAGGAGAAGGAAAATAAGCAAAAAACAATATGGGAGGATAAAAGGATGGAAGCTTTTGCAAAATCAGATATTGGAAAAGCAAGGGATATGAATCAGGATTTTTATTCTATTCCTTCTGATGAGCAAGACAGTAAATTGTTTATATTGGCAGATGGTATGGGAGGTTACCAAGGAGGAGAAATTGCAAGCAGACTTGCAACAGCCTCTGTAAAAAGCTATATTACCAATAATCTATCCAAAGCACTGCCAGATAGAGAAGAAATCTTAAAATTAATAAAGAGTGCCATGGAATATGCAAATATGGTAGTATATGAAAAATCAAAAGAAGATAAAAACCTAGAAGGAATGGGTACTACTTTAGAGGTTTGTTTCATATATAATAATAAGGTATATATTGGACATGTAGGCGATAGTAGAGTATATCGTATCAGAAGAGAATTTATTAGAAAATTAACCCATGACCATAGTTATGTAGAAAAATTGGTAAAAGACGGAACCATTTCCAAAGAGGAAGCAAGATTTCATCCTAAGAAAAATATGTTAATGAAGGCATTAGGATGTACTGCATTTGTAGAGCCAGATGTTATGGTAAAAGGATTTATTAAAGACGATATATTACTGATGTGTTCAGATGGTTTAACCAATATGTTAGATGATACACAAATTTATCAAATTATTAAGCAAGATTATAAAAATAGCGTAACAAAATTAATTGATAAGGCAAATGAATTAGGTGGATATGATAATATTACTGCCATCATAGTAAAAGCTTAAAGCAAATAGAGCGTGCTTAGCACAAAGGGAGAGGAAGATATGGATTTAGTAGGAAAATACATAGGAAGTAGATATGAAATTTTAGAGGTCATTGGAAAAGGTGGAATGGCAACAGTGTACAGAGCAAAATGCCATGTATTAAATCGAATGGTGGCTGTGAAAGTATTAAAAGAAGAATTTACAACAGACGAAGAATTTATTAGAAGATTTAATATAGAGGCACAATCAGCAGCAGGACTTTCCCATCCGAATATTGTATCGATATACGATGTTGGACACGAAGGAAGTATCTATTATATCGTAATGGAATTAATTCAAGGAAAAACCTTAAAAGAAATTATTGCAGAAGATGGGGCACTTCCATGGAAATGGTCGGTAAACATTGCCATACAAATAGCTTCTGCATTAGAAGCGGCACACAAAAATAACATAGTGCATAGAGATATTAAACCTCATAACATCATTATTACAGAAGATGGTGTAGCAAAAGTAACTGACTTTGGAATAGCAAAAGCTGTATCTAATTCTACCATTACTGCCTTTGGAACAACTATTGGCTCTGTGCATTACTTCTCACCAGAGCATGCAAGAGGTGGTTACACAGATGCAAAATCAGACTTATATTCTTTAGGTATTGTGATGTATGAAATGGTAACAGGAAGAGTACCATTTGATGCAGATACACCAGTGTCTATTGCTCTAAAACATATGCAAGAAAAACCGGTAGATCCAATGAAATTAAACCCAAATGTTCCAGTAGCAGTAAATCAAATTATTATGAAAGCAATGCAAAAAGAACCAAGTATGCGTTATCAATCTGCAACAGAAATGTTGAAAGATTTGAGTTTAGCTTTAAAAAATCCAGATGGAAGATTTGTTCTAGAGCCTTCTATGGATACACAAGCAACACAAAGAATTGGAACCATTACAGAAGATATGGCAAAAGAAGATAAAATAGAGAATAAAAAAGATAAGAAAAAACAAGGAAAAATAAGAACGTATTTTAAAGAACATCCTAAAATGAAAATTCTTGCCATTATCCTTTCTTTTGTATTAGTATTTTTGATTACCGTATTTACTGTAAAGGGAATTATGGATGCAACAACTGTGAAAAATGTATATATTCCTAATTTAGTAGGAAAAACAGAAGATGAAGTAAAACAAGAGTTAGAAGGAACAAAATTAACTTACGAAATTGCTAGTGAAGAATATAACAGCGAAGTAGAAGCAGGAAGAGTAATATCGCAAGACCCTGCTTACAAAAATAACTTTACGATAAAAGAAAATACAGTTATCTCTTTAGTAGTAAGTAAAGGCATAGAAGTAGTAACTGTACCAAAAGTGGCAGGAGATACTTACGAAGATGCAGAAAAGAAGCTAACAGATGCAAAATTAAAAGTAGAGAGAGTAGAAGAAACAAGTCAAAAGATAGAAGAGGGTATTGTTATTAGACAAGACCCAGCAGAAAATACATCTTTAAATGCGGGAGACACTGTTAAAGTATATGTAAGTATAGGAACCGGAATTAAACAAGTTTCCGTGCCATCTTTAGTAAATAAAACAGAAGAAGTAGCAAGCAAAGAATTAACAGATGCAGGATTAAAAGTAGAAGTCGTTTACGAAGAAGATACTACCAAAACCAATGGAGTAGTATTGAAACAAAGTGTAGATGTAGGAAAAGTGGTAGATGAAGGAACAACCGTAGTGATTACTGTCAACCAAATAGTAGAAACCAAAAGTGCTAATATCTATGTAAATGTAAAATCTTATACAGGAGGCTATACAGAGAACACAAATGAGGAAATTAATAATCAAAATAAGACAGTAAGATTAAAAGTAATGGCAGGAGAAGAAACTATTTTTAATGAAGATGTAGATAAAAATAGTACTAAAGTAGAAGTAGGAAAAGCAGAAGGAAAGGTGAGAACAGAAGTAAAGGTATATATTGGAGAGAATATAGATACTCTTGCATTAAAAGATAGAGTAGAAATCGATTTTTCTAATGCAGAATATACACTTAGTAAAAAATAAAAAGGGATAGAAATATCCCTTTTAAAATTAGGGTGTCCCACTTATCCCTGACATTTATGTGACATGTCTCATTCAAGTCAGGGCCTAAATGGGACAGGGAAGGAAAAATGAAGAAAAATGCAGAAAAAAGGTAGGGTAGTACAAAATATTGCAGACCAGTATATAGTGCAAGTAGAGAGAGATAACTATATATGCAAGGCAAGAGGAAAAATGAAACAGTTAGAAGGTGGCATTGTAGTAGGAGATTTTGTGTCTATAGATCTAAAAGAACGGGCAAAAAGAAAATTTGGGTGTTATTGTAGAAGTAGAGGATAGAAAAAATTATTGCAAAAGACCTAAAATGGCAAATTTAACACAGTTAGTGTTTGTTCTTTCCTTAAAAATGCCTAAACCAGATTTATTGTTATTAGATAAACAGCTAGCTTATGCCAACTATTTACAAATAAATTCTGTAATATGTATTAACAAAATAGATTTAGATAAAAAAGAGAAGCTAGAAGAAATAAAATCTATCTATGAGAAAATTGGCTATCCAATTTTTACAACCAATGCAAAAGAGGAAGAAGGAATAGAAAACTTAAAGCAAATTTTGAAAGGACAAGTAACTGCCTTTGCAGGAAATTCTGGTGTAGGAAAATCTACATTATTAAATGCGTTATTACAAGAAAAGAAAACACAAGAAGGAGCTATTAGCCAAAAAAATAAAAAAGGAAAAAATACTACCACTGCAGTTACTCTATATCCCATAGAAGAGGGATATATTGCAGATACACCAGGGTTTTCTACCTTTAGTATAGAGGAAATTTCAAGTATAGAATTATCACACTATTATGCAGATTTCATAGAATATTTACCTTCTTGCGAATTTGTAGGTTGTAGTCATATTAAAGAAGAAAATTGTGGCATCAAAAAAGCTATGGAAGAAGGAAAAATCAGTAAGGTGCGTTATCAAAATTATTGCAAAATATATGAAGAATTAAAAGAAAAGGAGGATCATAGATGGTAGAAGTAGCTACATCTCTTTTAGATGTAAAAAAGGAGGATATTATCCAGACTATTTATAACTTGGAAACAGCAGGAACCAATTATTTTCATATAGATGTTATGGATGGAAAGTTTGTGGAAAATAATACAGTGGAAATAATGAGAGAATACACAGAATATATAAAAAATATTACAACAATTCCCATAGAAGTACACCTGATGGTAGAGAATATAGAAGAATATGTAAAAAGTTATTTAGTATTAGAACCGAATACGATTTTCTTTCATATAGAAGCATGCAAAAATCAAACAGAAGTTATGAAATTGATAGCATTTATTAAAGAAAATCATTGTAAAGTGGGCTTATGTATTAGTCCTAAAACAGATATGAACGATATTTTAGAATATATCCCATATATTCACAGTGTGTTAGTGATGACAGTAGAACCGGGAAAAGGTGGACAAAAATTATTACCAGAAACCATTCAAAAAATACAATTTTTAAATAGACATATTTACGAAAATAGCTATGAAGTAGATATAGAAGTAGATGGAGGCGTAAGAGAAGAAAATGCCAAAACACTAACAGATGCGGGAGCCAATATTTTAGTGTCTGGAAATTATATTATTCAATCTGGAAATTTTAAAGAAGCAATAGCAAAATTAAAAGGAAGGTAATTCAAACTTCCTAATAGATAAAAGAGGAAATCCATTTTAGGATATCCTCTTATTCTTAGGTATAAAAAATAATTAATTTATAGATTCTGCATTGCTCTTCTTTGTAGTTTCTTCCAATATAGAAGTACAATGAGGACAACGAGTAGCGTGATAATCTATTTCGGAGAAACAATAAGGACATTTTTTTGTTTTAGGTTCTGCAGGAACTTCCTTTTCATCCTTTTTCTTAAGTTTTTTTGAAAATTTAGATTTTTTAGCTAGTTTTTCCATATTTTCTTTTGTAGAATTACTCAATTTATTAATAGAACGAATCACAATAAAAATAGAAAAAGCTATAATCAAAAAATCTACTACAGTAGTAATGAAAGAGCCATATTGAATGGAAGCACCACCAACTGTAATGACTAAATTAGAAAAATCTACTTTCCCTGTAAAAATAGAGATGGTTGGCATTATGATGTCATTTACAAGGGAAGTAACAATTTTTTGAAAAGCACCACCAATAATAACACCAATTGCCATATCTACAATATTGCCTTTTGTTGCAAATTCTTTAAATTCTTTCCACATATGTGTTTCTCCTTCCTAATAGTATATATAATAAAATGAACATTCGTTATTTTTTTATGTAAATAGTATAGAATAAAAGTCGAAAAAAGTCAAATGGAAAAACGATGAAATTTGTCTAACAAAACTTTACATAAAATAAATAATATGATAAAATAATCTTAGGTTTGTAAAATTTAGAATATCTTTATGGAATAATAAAAAGCGGAATAATAGGGAACTTGTCAATAATTGTCGAAACTTTTTGCTTGCAATACTGGAAAAAATAGTATAAAATCTTCTAAACAGCAAATAATAAAAATATACTAGAGGTATAGTAATGGAAGAGGAAAAAGTGATAGGATATCATACAACGGCAATAGAAAATGTAGAAGATATTTTGAAAAAAGGATTTCATATGTCTCCGAGTGATAGAGGACATTGGTTAGGAAGAGGAATATATTTCTTTTCAGATTTATATTTTGCAACAGAATGGGGAATTATTGGAGTAATAAAAAAAGAAACAAATGATTTTGAAGAATGGCAAGATAAGTGTGAAGTATTAGGAGCAATAATAGATGATGAAAAATATGAATCTATAGACTTAAGTAGTCCAACAGGATATTATATATTTATAGAATTTATGCAGTTATTAAAGAACACAGTATCAGAAGAAGAATATGAGGAAATAATAAACAAAGGTTATGCATATATAATTAAAGTATTAGAAAACCTTGAAAAAGTAATGCATAAAAAACTCTTATCTAAATTTGACATCGTATATGCTACCTATCCTAAAAAAATATACGAAAAGGTGAAATCCAATAAACCAGGAGATTTTATTATATGTGCAGAAAAGCAAATTTGTGTAAAAAATAGGAATGCAATTCAAAAAATATATGTCATAAAAAATAATTTAGAAGAGATATTTAATTTAGTAAAAAGAAATAGAGGTGTAAACAATGAAAAATAATCCAAAATTAGTAAATGAGATTTTAGAAGACTTTAAAACAGTTTCAGCAGAGAATTTGAGAAAAGCAATTGAAATGACTAATGTTGAGGAAATGCATAATAGTATAGTGATTAATGTGGAATGTAAACAATATTATAAAGAAGAAGTAAAATTGAAAAATTTTGAGTTACATATGGATAGTAGGAAAGAAAAGAATAATTTGTGGACAAGGTTATTTAAAAAGAAAGAAATAGCAAGTAGAGAGGAAGGAGTTGCCGCGTAATGGAAGGATATGAAAGCATCTTAACTTTTAATAATTATATAGTGAATGAAATAATATACAAAGCAAATTCTGAATTTAGAGAAACCAAAGAACAAATACCTGTAGATGTTTCTTTGAAAACAAATATAAAGCAAGAAGAAGATAAAATGGAGGTTAATTTAATTCTTACTGTAAATGAAAATGCAATAGAGAAAAATTTCCCATACGAAATGAAAATAGATATAACTGGATATTTTAGTTATAAGGGAGAAACAAATGAAAAAATAGACTTAAGACCAAATGCAATTGCTATATTGTATCCATATTTAAGAGCTATAGTTTCTACTTATACAGTTAGTGCTAATAAAATTCCATTAATATTGCCAGCTATAAATACAAATAAATTAATTGAAGAACAAGACAAACAAGAAAAAGACTAGCGATAGTCTTTTTTTGTATGGCAAAATAGAGAAATGTTAATACAAAAATCATAAAATTGACCAGTCAGGATAATAGAAACAAAGCAGAAAATACGATATAAAATAAAAATGGAGAAAAATGATGGAATATATAAAAATAATAGGAACAGGCAAATACTTACCAAGCCAAAGAATAGAGAATAAAGAACTTGCTTCCTTATTGCAAGTAACACAAAGTTATATAGAAAAAATGACGGGAATACAAACCAGATACTATAAAAAAGAAGAGACAATGGTAGAAATGGCAGTAAATGCAGCCAAAGATGCTATACAAAAAGCAAATGTAACATTAGACTCCATTGATTTTATTGCCGTTTCTTCTACAACGAATCCTTATTATATGCCAGGCATTTCCTTTTTCGTACAAAAAGAATGTAAAATGGTAAATGCCAAATGTTTGGATATATCGGCAGGATGTAGCGGATTTATCAATGCCTTTGATATAGCCAGAAGCGAAATAGCATTAGGAAAGGTGAAAAGGGCATTGGTTATAGGAGTGGATGCATTATCCGATGTGGTTGATAAAAAAGATATAGGAACAGCAATTGTGTTATCAGATGGAGCAGGGGCTGTTATATTAGAACAAACAGACAAAGAAAAACAATATGCAAGCCTTATACAAAGTGATGCAGAACATGGAGATATACTAACTTGCAGAGCAGATAGCCATATTATGATGAATGGAAAAGAAATCTATAAATATGCTGTTACAAAGCCAGTAGAACAAATACAGCAGTTGATAAATAGAGAAAAAACAGCGATGGAAGAAATAAAATATTTGGTTCCACATCAATCCAACTTAAGGATTATGCAAGCAATGGCAAATCGATTAAAACTACCAGAAGAAAAAATGTATGTGAATATTCAAAAAAGAGGAAATACTTTTTGTGCTAGCATTCCCATTGCATTAGATGATATGATGCAAGAAGGAAAATTAAAAGAAAAAGATAAAATTCTCTTATTAGGTTATGGTGGAGGACTAAATACGGGAAGTATTTTATTAGAAATATAGGAAGGATGAGAAAATATGAAATGTGCTTTTTTATTTCCAGGTCAAGGAACAC
>CALXAS010000063.1 GCA_944386315.1 uncultured Clostridia bacterium
TTACTTTATATTTTACTTCTTTTAATCCATTTTGTCCTTTTTGGATTACCTGATTTTGTTTTGTTCCTTCTCCTGTTGCTTCTTTCGTGATGGTCTCAAAAGGTATTTCTACTTGTTCTGTAACAATTTTTTCTACAATTGTATCATAAGTTGCTAAAATTTCTTCTGTTGTAACGACTGCCTCTGCCTCTGCAATTTCTTGTTCATCCTCTGTTTTCTTCACAATTTTAATTGTTTTATTATCTGGTAATTCTTCTTGTTTATCAGGTGTTACTGTTTCGTCTTCTAACAATACAATATGATTTTCTTCCAAGATTTCTCCAACAGTTGTTTTAGATGTTAAAACTGTCATTTCATAATCATTGGAAAGTATTATTTTTACACTTGTTAAACTTGCATTGGATGCCATTACACCTATACTTGTCATAAATATAAGTATTAAGCTGATTCCTAATATTTTTATTAGTGATATCGATGCTTTATCATCTTTCTTCATAAAAATATTTTCCCTCCTTATTTTTTCCAACAATATGATTATAGCATTTTATTTTTTTTGTGTCAAATTTTGACACATTTTTATTTTCCTTACAGCCTTCTGCATTTTTGTTTTTCTAAGTTATGTTTCCTCTCTACTTTTTCGTTTGTTTTACAGTATATTATATGATGCTTGTACGAAAAAAATGACTTTTTTATTTCTATTTATCACATACTTTTTACAAAAAATTCATATACTAGCTATTGTAGGAACAAAAAACGTATGATATACTAGTATCACTTTAATATAAGGAGGATATATTCGTTATGGGATGGATTATTTTAGCAATCGTTGTTATTTTAGTTATTGCTGTTATTGTTATTTATAATAGCTTAGTAGCCAAAAGACAAAATGTTAAAAATGCTTGGAGTCAAATTGATGTACAATTGCAAAGAAGATTTGATTTGATTCCTAATTTAATTGAAACTGTAAAAGGCTATATGACACATGAAAAAGAAGTATTAGAAAAAGTAACTTCTCTTCGTTCTTCTTGGGCAGAAGCAAATACTGTTGCAGAAAAATCTGTTTTAGATAATGAGCTATCTAGTGCTTTAAAAACAATTTTAGCAGTTTCAGAAAATTATCCAGATTTAAAAGCTAACCAAAGTTTTGCTGATTTACAAGAAGAATTAAGAACGACAGAAAATAAAATTTCTTTTTCTAGACAATTTTATAATGATACAGTTACCATTTACAATACAAAATTAGAAACATTCCCTTCTAATGTAATTGCTTCTATGTTTGGTTTTAAAGAAGAAACTTTATTCGAAGCAGAAAGTGATGAAGCTAGAAAAAATGTAAAAGTGGATTTTAATCAAAAATAAGAAACAAGGGCGGCGGAGGATTACTTCCCCGTCCAATTTTCTTCTACCTTTAACCAAAACCGCCACATACCTACTAAAAGGAGGAATTTTTTATGTTTCAAGATATTAGACGAAATAAAATAAAAACAGGTATTATTGTTAGCATTTTTATTATTATGCTTACTCTCATTATTTACTATATTTGTATGGCTTTTGAATTAGGTCCTGTTTCTATTGTGATTGCGCTTCTATTTTCTATTTTAAGCGCTTGGTCTTCGTACTATTATAGTGACAAAATTATTCTGTCTATGAATAAAGCAAGACCCGCAACAAAAGAAGAGAATCAAAAATTAGTGAATATTTTAGATGCATTGGTAGTTTCTGCTGGTCTTAAGCAAACACCAAAACTATATATTATGGAAGATAATCAACCTAATGCTTTTGCTACTGGTAGAAATCCGGAGCATAGTATTATTTGTGTTACTACTGGTCTATTAGAGAAATTAGATTACTATGAGCTGGAAGGTGTTATTGGACACGAACTTGCTCACATTAAAAATTATGATATTTTATTATCTGCTGTTGTCACTGTTATGGTGGGATTAGTAGTTATGCTTGCAGATATTATGACGAGAGCTTTCTTCTGGGGTGGTTTTAGCGACAGTGACAATGATGATAGTAAAGGCAGTGCCATTCTTATGTTAGTTGGACTTATTTTTCTGATTCTATCTCCTATTTTTGCTCAACTAATGAAGTTAGCAGTTTCTCGTAGACGAGAATTTTTAGCAGATGCTACTTCCGTTCAATTTACTAGAAACCCTCAAGGTTTAATCTCTGCCCTAAGGAAGTTAGAAGACGACCAAAGTCCATTAAAAACTGCAAATAATTCTACTGCTCATATGTATATTGTAAGTCCTTTTAAGAGAAAAGATAAAAGAAGTAGTTCTAGTCTTTGGTCAACACATCCTTCTACAGAAGATAGAATTGCTGCTTTAGAAAATTTGAAATAGCCTTACTCAAAAATAGCCTTAGATTTTTATCTAAAGCTATTTTTTCTATCTGAATGCCCTTGCTTTTTAATTTTTTAAACATCCAATTGGGACTACATATACACCATCTTCTCTTTGATAGGCATATTTTCCTATTGCAGTAAGTACAAGCAAAAATGATGGTTTTTGCATTTTAGTAATATCTATACGTGATTCTAATTTTTTTAATGTCTCTGCTCCTCCATTTACTAAACTATCCCCGCCTAATTTTATTTCTATTAGCCCATAAGAACCATCTCTTAAATGAATAACTGCATCACATTCCAAATCATTGGCATCTCTATAATGATAAACTTTTCCTTTTATGCTTTCTGCATAAACTCTTAAGTCTCTTACACATAATGTTTCAAATAATAATCCAAATGTATTTAAATCATTTATTAAATCTTTTGGTTCAATTCCTAATGAGGCAACCGCAATCGATGAATCAATAAAATATCTTGTATCCGATGTTCTAATTGCTGTTTTACTTCTTAAGTTTGGGTTCCATGCAGGTGATTCCTCTATTACAAATATCTTTTTTAGTGCATTTACGTATGACCATACCGTATCTACATCTAGAGAGCTAGAATCATTAGCAATCATATCGTTTTTTAATGTATCGTTTGAGGCTTGTGTTCCCATATTTCTCGCATATGACCTCATAAGATTTTTAACTCTTTCTGGATTCCTAGAAACACCATCTGCTTCTGAAATGTCTCTATTAACAATTGCATCATAATAATCATAAGCTTGTTCAAGAGCTATTTCTTCTTCCATAAAAATGGCTCTTGGCCATCCACCTCTACATACCAAATAAGCAATTTTTTCTATATCTAAGTTATTGCTTCCTTCTATCTTTTTTGTTCCAGTAAATAAATCTTTTAAACTAACTTGCCCCGTTGATTCCCCTGACTCATATAAACTCATCGGTCTCATTAATAACCATACAAATCGTCCTGTACCACTATGCGTTACATGTTGTTTTTCCGCACCATTTTGGTCCTTGAATTAAAACAGCTCCTTTCCCTTTCAATTTTTTTCTAAAATCTCATCCACAATTCTACTTTTATAATTTTCCATGCTTTATCCACCTCCTACTTTACTATATTATACAATAATTTTCGGTTATTTGTAGAATTATTTTTCGGTTATTTGTAGGACTATTTTTCGGTTATTTGTGGAAAATTTCAAATATTCTTTCTGCATTTTGATAGGTTATTTTAGCTACATCTTCTAAAGAAGTATTTTTTACATCTGCTATTTTTTGTGCAATGTATTTTACATTTCTACAATCATTTCTTCTACCTCTTAATGGTTCCGGTGATAGATAGGGGCTATCTGTTTCTATGAGCAAACGTTCCATCGGAACCATTTGTATCACTTCGTCTGCATTTTTTGCATTTTTAAAAGTAACAGGACCAGCAAAAGAAATAGAATAACCTAGCTTTAATGCTTCTTTGATAAGTTCTCTATTCATAGGGCAACAATGGAAAATCCCCTTTTTCTGTGCAGGATGTTCCTTTAGCATTTTGATAGTATCTTCCATCGCTTCTCTGGTATGAATGACAATTGGTAATTGGCAGGCATTGGCAAGTGCTATTTGTTTTTCAAACATCTCTTTTTGTATTTGCTTATTTTCTTTGTTCCAATAATAGTCTAAGCCAATTTCTCCTACAGCCACTATTTTATTTGCCTTAGCTGTTTCTAGCATTTCTTTTATTTTTTGCAATAGTATCTCTTCTTGCTCTTGTGTTTCTGGTACATCATTTGGTGAGATACCACAAATGGTATAAATATAGGGATACTTCTTTGCTATTTCTATCGCTTTTAAAGAAGAGGCTACATCATAACCAGCACAAATATATTTGGTTACTCCTTCCTCAAAAGTAGCTTGTATGATATTATTTCTATCTTCATCAAATTTTTCGTCATTATAATGAGCATGTGAATCAAAGAACTCCATATTTCTTTCTCCCGTTCTCTATTTTTATTCTGTATTTTATATTTTCTACTTTACAATTGAGCTATTCTTTCCATAAAACAACTACTTGTGCCATAGCATATTGCCTGCAATGCGAAATACTAATATCTATATTTTCTATGTTTGCTGTTTCTATTTTTGTTTTGTCCACTGCTACTTGTGGTCTTCCTGCCGTATCATTTTTTACTTCTATGCTTTTCCATTCTATGGCATATTTATCTGGTATTTCGCAAGATAGTGCCTTAAATACGGCTTCTTTTGCTGCAAATCTTGCTGCATAATGCTGATATTTACTTTGATTTTTCTTCTCACAATAGTCGATTTCTTGCTGTGTATATATTCGACTTATAAAGGCGTCTTTCTGCTCTTCTATTGCTTCTTTTATTCTATCTATTTCTATGATATCACATCCACAAGTTATTCTCATTTTTCCTCCTTGCAATTTAGGGACGTTCCTTAAATTGCATTTTCCTTTCTATGAACTTTGTTAAATATCCACTTTTTACATTAAATATAGTTTATTCATTTTTTATTACTGCAATTTAAGGAACGTCCCTAAATTGCAAAGTTCATTTAAAATATAATGTAAAAATATTTATGACTAGGCCTCCAAATAACGCTAACAGTATTCCTGCTAATACATATGCCATTTTGTTATTTTTTTCTATATTCCTTTCTTTATATACAATATCATATTTTACTTTAATTGCCATGTATAAATCTTGTAATTCCAATATTTGTTCCCATTTTTTACATAAGCCACTTCCTAAGATATCGTCTGTAACTTCTTCTATCCATATTTTTTGTGTGAATTCTATAAATGTTTTATTGATTTCTGAAAAGTTTTTATTTTTTTCTAAGGCATAATTTAGTTTTTTAAAATATATTTTTTTATACAATGCTAGTAAATAGGTATACAAATATTCATTTTCGAAAGTAAATGGTAATTTCGTATAATTGTCTGTATAGATAGCCGAAGCAAGCAGTGTAGCACCTTGTTTTGTACAACCTAGTTTTGCATATTTTAAATTTGGTAATATATGTTCTTCTGGATTTTCTATTGTTACTTGGGTATTACTTGGCATAATATAACTAAATTTTAAAAATTCTTCTTGCAGAGTAGCAAATGGTTTTGTTTCATTCCAATATTCTTGTTCTAGGCAGACATAAGAATAGGTATAGAATTTTTCGCTTTCTATATTCATCTCTTTTGCTTCTCTACAATTGCCTGTTATTTCTTTTATAAAATGGGTTAGTTCTTTTCTGTCTTTAAAATTACTACTTTGCAAATGGATATTTTCATAATCTTTTAATTTACTACATTCTGCATGGATATCTTTAAATTTGTAATTAAAATTTAATACATCTGCTAAAGTATTTTCCCCTTCTATAATAGTTTTCATTAGTAAAAACCCTATCCCTGTTTGAAAGCAAACAATTTCTATTTTAGGCACTGTGAAGAATATGGTATCTTCTTTTCCTACTCTTCCTTGCACATCTTTCTTTAGTTCGTATTCGAAAATGGTACATGGCTTTTGTGCTAACAGCAATGCTTTTGTATTTACAGAAAAAGCATCAAATTGTTTTTGCTTTTCTTTATCCCATGAGAAAGAAGGAAATAGATAGTCTCTTACTCGTGGCATGAAATAGGTATACAAATGCATATCTTTCTCTTTTTCAAATATTTTTAACCTACAATGTTTATCTCTTAATAATTTTAACAAATATTTATCATAATTTTCTTCTGGTATAATAAATGGATATATAAAATAAGAATATTGATATTTTATCTTTTGCTCTGGCATATTTTTCTTCCCTCCTTAGTGAGAAAAAGGACGCTTTTTTAGGTTAAAGTTCTCTTCACAATGCGAGATTTTTCTTCCTTCTTCTACGTCCTTTATTTCGTATAATAATAGGCATTGATATCTTCTGCTAAATGCCACTGTCCTATAAAGTCTACTACTAAATTATTTTCTAGTATATAGGTTGGCTCTACTACTACATTTCCCTGCGCATCTATGGCTCCCCATTTTCCGTCTTGTTTTACTGCCACATAGCCATAATTGTTTTGTTCTGTTGCATCTTCATAAATGTAATTAACAACTACTACACCTTCTTTGTTTACAT
Source organism: uncultured Clostridia bacterium (assembly GCA_944386315.1). Taxonomy (GTDB): domain Bacteria; phylum Bacillota; class Clostridia; order TANB77; family CAG-508; genus UMGS1663. The sequence continues at coordinate 6,478 of CALXAS010000063.1, forward strand.
AGCCATATTTTCCATCTTGTTTCCTTAGGAATAATGTGTTGGTAGATAATATCTCTGTATTTGGTTTTTGTTCTAGTCTAAAATTATAATATTGATAGTCTTCTCCTTCTCTTACACGGATATAATTTTTATTTGTATTAATTTCACTAACAATTCCGGTCACCTTTACTGCAAAATTTCTATCTAATAGGTCAGACTGTCCATCGCTTTTTTCTGCTTGTAAAAAATCTGCCTCTCTGTGGTATAAAATATTTGCATAGTTAAAATCTATTTTGGTTTGATTGCTAGTATCTATGATACCATATTTTCCATCTTTTTGTGCAATATAATTGGTATCAAAAGCATATTTTAAAGAAGTGTATTCTGCTGGAATTAACTCTTCTCCACTTTCTGTCACTACTCCATAGGCTCCATTTTTTTGCACTGTAATGGCATTCGGCTGGATTTCTGCTATACTATCGAAGCCTCCATCGATTTTCACGTTTTCATCTTCATCTATTACTTTCCATGTTCCATTTTCTTTTACTACATACATTCCATTTCCATAGACATGCTGTATTTCTTCATATTTTGGTTCTAATTTTACGCTTTTATCATATCCAATCACACCATATTTTCCATCTTGTGTTTCTACAATAAATCCATTTTCGTAAGCTGTGGTTAATCCTGTAATATTAACATATGTATTGTCTATAATTGTATTTCCTGCAATATCTACTAGCCCTTTTTGTCCATCTTTGGTAGTACAAAATACGTTACTTACTCCCGTTAAAACCTCTATTTGGTCGTATTCACAAGGAAGAAGTTCTTTTCCTTCTATACTAATTAATCCATATTTTCCATCTTTTTGTGCTTTTAACACTGTTTTTTCATACCATAAATTATTGTTCTCATCATGATTATCCAATGCTTCTACTTTATCATAATTGGTATAAATTTCTTGATTTTTTTCGTTAATTACACTTGTCTCATAGGTGCCTGTTTCGTAATTTACATTGTGAGTACAAATAAATACTGGTTTTGAACTATCTGGAATGATTATCATTTCCTCATAACTTGGCGAAATAACTACATTTCCTTTTGTATCTATAACGCCCCATTTATTATTTTCGTATACAGGATAATATGCGGTTGGAAATGTTTTTTGTGTTTGATTTGGTCTATCTTGCAACAGAATAGAAATAATGACTACAAACATTACTAAAACAGCAAAAGCCATAATGACTGCTGCCACTTTCTTTCTATTCAGCTTTTTCTCCCCACTATATCGCTTCCCTTTACTCATAGCTTGCTCCAATCCTTTCCTAAGGCTTTCTTCTTTTTTGCCTTGTTCTTGCTTCCTACTTTTTTCGCATTTTCTTTTTCTACTATATCATATTTTGACAGGAAAATACAAGGGGTTTTGCGTAACTTGTTGGAGAGGAAAATTTTAGGAGGATTCTTTAGAAACCCTCCTTTTCTATTTAGTCAAACTTTTTGAACATATAGTTTATCCTTTACTGCTATTATTGTATATTTATTACAGTTAATACTACACCTAGATATTTTCTGCTATGAATTCTTATCTCTTCTTTATTATCATATATTCTATTATCAAATTGTCTTAAATAATGGATATATTTATCGTTTATACTATATAAATTTAATTTCATTTTCTAACTCCTATATATTAATTAAGAGAAGCATACCTTTTGGATATCTTCTCTTGATTTTAACTTTCTCAATTATAAGGCTGTGAAACACCTTGATTTTCTTATATTTATTATACTATCTTTCTGTTCTTACTGTCAAGTCATATTTTATAATAAATATACTATATTTTATGCCATTTTCTTATTTTAATTCACTTTCTCTATATGCTAGAAATGAACTTTAAGGAACATCCCTAAAGTTCATTTGCTTTTTTTGTAATTCTTGCTACGATTACTGTCATATCATCTTTTTGTGTGCCATAACCATTATCTATGGCTTCTTGCAAAATTAAATCTGCTATTTTTTGTGCATCTTGAGTTTCTATTTCTTCTAATAAAAATTGTAACCACAATTCTTTATTCATATATTCTGTTGTGGAATCTATTACTCCATCGCTACACATTACTAAAATATCGCCTTCTACTAAGTCTCTTTCATATACCACTAAGTCGATATCTTCTACTATTCCTGTTGGAAGACCAATTGCTTTTAGAATTTCTACTTGTTTTCCATGTTTTACATAGGTTGGGCAAGCTCCATTTTTGATAAATTCTAATTGTTTTGCATATAAGTCTAAAATAGCAATATCTAAGGTGGCATACATATCTTCTTGTCCTGCTGCCATTTCTAATGTGGAATTAATTAATTTTAGGGAAGTATCTTTATCAAAACCAGA
>CALXAS010000064.1 GCA_944386315.1 uncultured Clostridia bacterium
TATAACATAGCTTTACAAAAATGGCAAGACAAAAAATAAAAAAATCAACTTATTTGTAAAAAAAAAAGATAAAACGTAAATTCAATGAACTAGCTAGATAACGAAAAGAATAGAAAAATGTCAAAATATGTCTTGTAACCTGCAATTTATCAATAAAAAGTAAAACAAAATTTTAAGGAGAAAAGACATATTTAAAGCTAATAAAAGTGTCTAATGAAAGTATAAATAAAATTCGAATTTAATTAATAAGTAAAAAAGAAGCTATGTTTTATAGCTCCTTCAAAAAAGTTTTAATTACTAATTACTATATCCTGTTTTTTGAATAATTTGATTACTAATGCTTTTTACTGTTTCAGATGGTTCATAATTTTCTTCACCAAATAAGTTCTCATGTAATTGTTTTACATTTTCTTCTAGTGTAACAGGAATGCCGTACCATAAATTTAAAGTAATGCCTCTTGTTTCATATGGCCAACCTTCACTATCTGTAACATTGTAAGATAATAAATCTGGTAATAAAGCAATAATATCATTTTTAGAAATGTTAGTAGAAAGATGAGGTAGTACTGTATCTAGTAAAGAGTTTAACTGTGCTAAATCTAATTTTTTTATTTTTTCAAATACAGCATTTAATACCGTTCTCATACGTTCTGTTCTTTTATAATCTGTATCAATTTTTCTGATTCTAGAGTAAGCAAGTGCTTGGTCACCATTTAAAGTATAAGTGCCTGCACCAGAAATACCAGAAATTTGAGAAGCTTCTGCAGCAGTTACAGTAATGTCTACACCACCAATAGCATTTACGACGGTTCTTACGGTTTCAAAATTAACGGTAACAAATTCAGAAATATTTAAATCTAAATTTCTATTTAAAGTACTTAATGTTAAACGAGGTCCACCATAAGCATAAGCGTGTGTAACCTTATCTAAGCCATGTCCCTCAATATCTAAATAAGTATCTCTATATACAGAAAGTAACTTTACGTCTTTTGTATTATTGTTGATACTAACAATAATAATACAATCACTTCTAGAACCAGTAAAAGTATCATCACGTGTGTCAATACCAAGCAGTGCAATATTACGATACTCGCTTAAAGACTCATCCACTTGTGTGTCTACACTAACATCCTCTTTGGTAACATCATTTACATAGTTTAATTTATCCAATTTGTCGTTTACAAACCATAGAGATGTAGCAATAGCTGTAACTACAAAAATAATAATTAAAATAAGTAAGAATAATAAAATACGCACAAAAATATTTTTCTTCTTCTTTTTCTTTCCATGTTTTTCTCCTTCGCTAGAAGAAGTTTCTTGCTCTGTAATGGTATTATTTTCTTCTTTTATTTTATTTTCTTCCTGATTGTTGTTCGCAAAGTTTTCTTTATTTTCATTCATAACCATTCCTCCTTTGAATTCTTTTTCTATTATACACGAAATTCAAAAAAAGTAAAGTTTTGTAGAAAAATAAAAGAAAAAATTACGTTTGCCATACAAGGATGTTGCTAGCAATAAGACTAAGTAGAGCAATCACAATGACGCAAGAAGCCCCAAAGTAGTTTTTTTGTTCTTTCCATTCAAAAAGTGCGTAGGGGATAGTGCACAAAGTAAAATAGAGGCTAGCAATGAGAAAAACAAAACGATAGATAAAATGAAACATGGTCATCAACTCCTAAAATTTAATCTAAATTAATCTAAAACTTAACTTAAAATTTAACATTTAACTGGTGGTAATCATAGTACCTGTTTGAATTTCTGCTTCTATATTCACTTGAAAAGTAGCATATTGGTAATTATCTAGCCAGTTATAGCTTTCGAATTCTGGCAAGGTAAGGAATAAAGAAACAGCATGTTTTCCAAATCCATTAATATCAGAATGAAAGACCGTGGATGTTTTATATAAATATTGTGTTAGTAAATTTTCTAAATGAAAGTTAACAGATTCCGAAATTTTTTCTAATATACTAGTATCTGCATAATTATCATTTTCTGTCATGGAATAAATAAAGCCTTTTAGTTTTCCGCTTATTGTGATAAAAGGTGTTCCATTGATAATTTCTACTTTAGAGGTAAGATTTCGGTTGTTAATGGAGATATCTATTTTTTCATCTTCATTATCCGGATTAGGGACAGAAATTAAAAAGGAATCTACTTGGTTGCGGACAAGTGATAAACATAAGGTTTCTATAGCATTTAATTCTCCTACCAATTTATCTTCTTTAAAAACGGCAAGTCCTAAATTTTCAGAACCTTGTTCTCCCACAAAATTTGTTTCCATAGAACGAACATAAAAATCATTACCACTTTTAAAGGTTTGGTCTACTTTTCCCGTGCTAACGCCACCCAATATGCCAAAAGGTTCACAAGTATCGCAAACTAATGCGTTATAAAATTCTCCGATAGTTACATTAGATACATAACCTGTGTATTTGCTGGAATTCGGAAAAACATCATAATATTTTGTTACCAAGCTTTCTAAAATAGGTTCTGTATTTTCTATATAAGAAAGCGCGGTAGCTTTACTAATAATAATATTTGTACTAGGTCTTAATTGCACATGGTTAATAAAAGTATAAATGAAATCAGAAATTCCTTCTACTGCTATTTCTTCTGAAAAGACAATAACCTTGCAATGAGAAAGATTAAGTTCTTTAGAAATATAGGCATTCATTAAATTAATAGCAATATCAATAGACGAAGCCTCCACACTATTAATAATAGAAGGATTTTGTTCAGAAGACTGACTAGATGTCCCTGTAGTGAATTGGAATGTCACTTTATAAGCTTCTTTTTCTCCTTTATCAATTCCGATAGCAACAACATAAGCAAGATTATCAATGCTAAGAGAAGTATAAGAAGGAGTAAAAGAAAATACTAGAATAAGAAGTGCAATAATAATAAAACCATTTTTAATCCATTTACTCATGTATTTCACCTACCTTTTTTCTTCTTTTAAAGTTAGCAAGGATGAGAATGAGAATGTTAGAAAATAATACAAAGCCCCATACGAAATAACGATAAATTGTGTTTTCGTAGAATTTAGAAATAGCATAATTTTCTGGAAATAGGGCAATTGCGAGCATAATGAGTCCTATACAAGGAATAAGTATATTGGTGTCTTTTAACAAGGTAATTTTCTGCAAAATATGAACAGAAAATTTCATGACCACACTTAAATAGCAACAAAAAGCAGAAATCCAAATTAACAAAAATATGGATTCTAATCTTTGAAAGAAAGTACCAAATTCAATATATCTAGCAGCAGAGAATAACGGCATAATTTCCTCTTCTGTAATGAAAAAGGAAAACATAAAAAGGATAGTAGCAACAGTAAGTAATAAATAAATGCCAGTAATCATAACAGAGGTGATGGCTATTTTTTTATATTGTTCTGGCTTTTTTAAAAGAGGTGGTAAAAAATAAAGATAAGCAATACCACCAAAAGCAGAAATATTTCCAATTCCTATTACAAAAGTATTCCAAAAGCCATCCCCTAAAATAGGATACATTCTTTCAAGGGTAAAATTCCTAAAATTAGCAAGGAATAAAAACACTACACTGACTAATACAATAGGAATGACTAATAGATTTGTTTTTAAAGTAGCTGTAAAACTAAGACGATTGGCTATACAAATGGCTACAATAAATAAAACAATTAAAAATAGTAAATCTGTGTCAGGGAAGTAAACAATTTTTAAGCACTCACAAAAGCTTCTTAGTAAAATACTAGAAGAAACAATAAAATAGCTAATAAACAAAATTCCTAATACCTTTTTGAAAAAAGAACCAGCTAAGTATTCTGAAATGTCTAACAAATCCATACCAGGAAATTTTTTAAACAAATGAACAATAAAAATAACAAGTAGTAGAGCAAGAATACTAATATAAATAATATTGATAACTGTGGCAGATTTCGTAGCAGAAAGTAGAGTTTTGGGAAGAGAAAGCACGGTATGGGTAGCTACAATCGTTAGCAATATCATGATAGCTTCCATGGTACCTATTTTTGATGTGTGCATAATAAAAAACCTCCTTTTAATTTTTATATTTCCATTTCATACTAATATCATCTTGTGCTTTTTCTCTCTTAGGAGAAACATACGTAGCTCTATATTCTTGTTTCCAGATAGGAGGAATATAATAGCTGTTTCCTTTCTTTTTCATAGAAGGCGCATAAGGTGCCGTAAAAGGAACGCCAAAAGATTGAATATTGCATAGGATAGAGACATAAACAAATAATCCTGTGGCAATTCCTAAAAAGCCAGCCATATAACCTAAAAAGATAAAGAGAAAACGGAAAAATCGTAAGTGAAATCCAAAAGAAAAGTCTGGAATGGCAAAAGAAGAAATACCTGTGATGGCTACTACAATAATTAAAATAGGGCTAACAATACTAGCATCTACAGCCGCTTGTCCTAACACCAAAGCACCTACAATACCGAATAGTAGGTCCGATAGGAGAAGGTACTCTAAGACCAGCTTCTCTAATTAACTCAAAAGAAATTTCCATAATCAAAATTTCAAAAATGATAGGGAAAGGCACATTTTCTCTTGCTCCTAATATAGAAAAGAGCAATTCAGTAGGCAAAATTTCTTGGTGAAAACTGGTAACGGCAACATATAAACCAGGCAATAGCAAAGTAAAAAAAGCAGCAATACATCGTATAAATCTCAAAAAATTGCCAAAGTAAGGTTTTAAGTTGGTATCTTCTGGAGAAGACATAAAGTCAATTAGGGTGGCAGGCATAATCATAGCATAAGGAGCACCATTTACAAGTACTACAACACGTCCTTGCAAAAGATATTTAGTAGCCTTATCCGGTCTTTCAGTAGTAATTACTTCGGGTACACCAATTTGGTTATCATTAATAATTAATTGCTCTAATTGGCCAGAAGAAAGCAGAGAATCTACACTAATGTTATTTAGTCGAAAACGTACCTCCGCCACTAAATCATCATTAGCAATTTCTTTTACATAGCAAAGTGCACATTTCGTTTGTGTAATTTCACCTATTTCTACATTTTCTATAATCAAAGACTCATTATTGATAATTCTACGTAATAAAGAAGAGTTAATTCTGATATTTTCTACAAAAGCTTCGTGAGGACCTTTAATTACAATTTCATTATTAGGTTTATCTACGCTTCTTTGTTGGAAACCTTTTACTTCTATTTGAAAGGCAATAGAAAGTGTATCTATAAATAAAGCACAGTTTCCAGCATTAACCCCAGAGATAATCTCTTCAAATGTAGAGTTCTGTTTTATATTATTTTGAGGAAGCAAACATTGAGAGATGTATTCAATCATATTAAAATGTTTTACCCTTCTAACGGTAATATTGTTGGTAACTGCTTCAGAAATAATCCTATCTTGTGTACCTTGATAGGAGTTTGCATTATTTCTTAGCATAAGAGGATTTAAAATAAAATCATTAATTAGTTTAGAATCTACCATTCCATCAATAAACAGTAAAAATGCCTTATATTGCCTATTTCTAGCAGACAGAGTAAATTCACGAATGACAATATCGCTATTAATCATGGTATTGAATTTGGTTTTGATATACTCTAAATTTACATCTAAACTTGTGTAAATGGCAGTTTTTTGCTTTTTCTCCTCTTCTGGTGCAAGAGGAGTATTGGTAGCATCATCTGGTAGGGTAAAATTGTACGAGGACTTAGGTTTCCACTCCCATTGATGAAGCAGTTTTTCTATTAATTTTTTCATAAACTTTCCTTCTTTTTTATCATATAACAATCTTTTTTACTATGTTTTCCCAAAATGTGTTTTTTATACAGTTTTTCGTTATTTATTGTGACAATGCGTATACTTTATCAAAACAGAAGAAACATTAATTGGTAACAAGTATATGTGATTTTTTTGTGGAATCTCTTTTTTTTCTTAAGAAAGTAGTGTAGAATAAAAGAGAAAAGAAAGCATAATATGAAAGGATAAAAAATAATTACTTAAGAAAGGATGGATAATAGAAATGAAAATTATTTATAAGGATAAACAAATAGAAATTCCAGAAGGAAGTAGAGTAATAGATGTTTTTGGCAAAGAAATAGAAGAGGCAAAAGTAGAAATTGTTACTTGTAAGATTAACCACGAAGTGAAGTCATTGGATACGGTTTTAAAAGAGGAAAATGTGGTAGAATTATTAAATTTATCTGACCGTGATGGCTCAAGAGCCTATATACGAGGACTTTTATTTATTATGTCAATGGCTTTCCATGAGTTGTATCCAGAATTAAAATTAACAGTAAATTATCAATTGAATAACAGCATGCTTTGCGAAATATATAACCAAACACCAACAGAAGAAATGATTGCAGAAGTTAGGCAAAAAATGCAAGAGATTATAGATAGGGATTTGCCTATTCGAAAGGTAGAAATGAGTAAGACAGAAGCGAAACAATTTATAGAAGAGAAAAAGACGAATATTGGAAAATTACAGATAGAGAATATAGAGAAAAAAGAAGTTTCTTTTTACTTTTGTGAAGAATATTTTAACTATTTTTATGGAGTTATGCCAATTTCTACTGGTTTTATGAAGTTATTTGATATTATGAAATATCATGATGGCTTTTTAATCCGTTATCCTAGTAAGAAAAATCCAAATGTAATAGAGCCATATAAAGAAGGAAAGAAATTACTAGCAACACTAGATGAATATGAAGATATTTATCGTGTTTTAGGAGTATGTACTTTAGATAAGCTAAATAAAATGATAAGAGAAGGAAAAACTTCTGATTTGATATTATTATCTGAAGCGTTACATGAAAAGAAGTTAGCACAAATAGCAGATACGATTGCGAAGGATAGAAAAAAGAGAGTGATACTAATTGCAGGACCTTCCTCTTCTGGAAAGACCACATTTGCCAAGCGATTGGGAATACAACTTCGTTTAAATGGATTAAAACCAAAAACAATTTCTGTAGATAATTATTTTGTAGAAAGAGAAGATACACCAAAAGATGAATTCGGCAAATATAATTTTGAAGCATTAGAAGCGGTGGATTTAAAGTTGTTTAACCATGATTTGAAAGCTTTGTTAAATGGAGAAACCATTTCTATGCCAACTTTTGATTTTATTCATGGGCATAAAGAATATAAAGGAAATACTATGTCTCTAGCAGCAGATGAAGTGCTAGTGATAGAGGGAATTCATTGTTTGAATGATAAATTAACAGCAGATATCCCAAAAGAAGAAAAGTTTAAAATTTATATTAGTGCATTGACGGTATTAAATATTGATTACTATAACCGTATCTCTACAACAGATACGAGAATTATTAGAAGAACCGTAAGAGATAGTAAATTTAGAGGATATGACGCAGAAAGAACACTTGCTTCTTGGTATTCTGTGTCAGAAGGAGAGGAGAAAAATATTTTCCCTTATCAAGAAGAAGCGGATGTGATGTTTAATTCTTCTTTAGTGTATGAAATTAATGCTTTAAGAAATGATGCTTTGCCTTTATTTGAAAAGATAGGACCAGATAGCATGCAGTATGCAGAGGCAAAGAGACTTGCTGAGTTTTTAAAATATTTTGAGCCTATTTCCTTAGAAGATGTACCTAAAAATTCTTTACTACAAGAATTTTTAGGAAATAGTATTTTTGAATATTAAGATAAGAAAAAACTATTACCTTTAAAAATTTTTGGAAAGGTAATAGTTTCTTTTTTAGAATTAAAAAATTAAGTAAGTTTTACAATAGCATGTAATACTTTTTCATCTTCACTTTTAATAGTAACATAATGAGCCTGTTCTTCTGGTACATAGGAATAAAAGCAAGCAAGAGTATCACCTAGTTTACTTTCAGACTTGTACATAATTTCTACATGAGAAAAATTAGCACTTTTTTCATACACTTCGGTAGGCAAGGTCTCCAAAGCAACATCTAAATAGCAAAGGTTATGCATATGACGATTCACATCAATATTGCTACGAAGAACTTTGCATGAATAACTATGAGAAAAATTGGCAGGCTCTTTTAATTTGGCAGTTTCTACTTCTGGAAAAACAGACTTTGCTTCAGACTCGTAAGGTGCAATAATATCCTCCGTTAATTTTTGTAATCCTTTTTCCGTGTGGACTAATACCCATTTGGAAGTAGCAATCACTAAAAGGTTACCTGCTTCGTCGTATATTTCAAAATCACGGTAGCAATAAAATCTAAAAGCAGCACGAGACCAAGTAGAAATTCTAATCGTTTCTCCGTAGTGAGGTCTTTTTAATATCTGTACCTTCCAATGTAATAACACCCAAGATAGGTGAGTTTGTTCTATCTGCTTTAGTCCAAACCCTACTGCATCAGAGTGCAGACCTCCAATATCCTCAAAATAACCGAAGTATTGCCTTGTCTGTCATCTCGTTAGACATACCAATATCTCGAAGCCCAACAGAATAAGTTTTTTCAAAAAACGCCATATATTTTTTACCTTCTTCCTTTTATAGTAAATCGAAAACTTTAAGCATCTTCTTGCATGCAATTTTCCATCACTTGATAAATATCTGGGTGTAATTTTTTTGTATTGATAGGTCTTAAATCTTTGCCAACTAAAGCATGCAATGTAGTTCCTGTATTAATAGGAGTAGATTCGCATTTTTTAAATATCTCATAAGAAAATTGTA
>CALXAS010000065.1 GCA_944386315.1 uncultured Clostridia bacterium
CAATCAGGATTATCTATTTAAGGTAACGTATATTGATAAAAAAATCAATATGGATGTGAACCATGCCCTAACAGATGGAAATAATGCAACTAACTTTTTTAAAGAAATTATCTACTGTTATATAGAGCTAGCTCATAAAAAGGAATTTACCAAGGAATATAGAACCAAGAGAACTTATCGTTACAATACAGAAGATAGTTATATGGTGAATTATGATAAACACGCGGGAAATAATAATTCTAGCCAAAAGGCATATGTATTAAAGGGAGAAAATATTCCATTAGGAGCAATTGCCGTCATTCATGAAATTATAGGATTAGAAACATTAAAGAAAAAATGTGAGGAATGGGACTGTAGCATTACACAATACTTAACAGCAACATTAATACAAGCTATTTATGAGAAAAATTATTTGCCCAATAAAGGGAAAAAGCCAATTAAAGTATGCATACCAGTAAACTTAAAAAAATACTTTCATTCAGATACTTTAAGCAATTTCTTCTCCTATATTACCCTAGAAGCTAATATGAGAAAAGATAACTTAGAAACCTTTGAAAAAATTTTAGCATTTGTAAAAGAGGATTTTCAAAAAAGATTAACAGAAGAAGAAATTTTAAAGACAATGTCTGGAAATGTAAAATTAGGAACCAATCCGTTAGTAAAAATAATCCCTCTATTCTTAAAGAAGATACTAGTAAGAGCAGCATACTTAGAAATACGAAAATATACAACCATCACCTTTTCTAACATTGGTAGAATTGGTATGATAGGAAAATATCAAGAATATATAGAGGAATTTCTATTTTTAATAGCGCCAGATCCTGTAGAAAAAATAAAGTGTTCAGCATGCACATTTAATAACGAATTAGTATTTACCTTTACTACTATTTTAAATGATGCGAGCATAGAGAAAAAATTTTATGAATTGATACAAAAACAAAATATTCCAATTCGAATAGAAAGTAATGGTGTTTTAGATGTTATATCCGAAAAAAATTGATGCCAAAAAAGGTGGTAAATTAGTTAAAATATTACTAATATTATCGGCTTGTTTAGGTATTCTGTTAATATTCATTAATAAAATAACAACACCTCATATGCATTGGGGGATTTTAGCAGTAGCTTGTATTGTGTACATTTGGGTAACTGTATTATATGCTTTAAAGAAAAATAAAAATATAGCAGCACATATATTAGTGCAAGTAGTGGCAATTTCTCTGCTATTAATTGCTATAGATTATTCATTAGGATTTAAAAAATGGTCTTTAGAGGTGTCAATGCCCATCATTATTATTACAGCCAATCTTATTATGACCCTTCTAACTTTTATTAGTTATAAAAAATATATTCGATATGTAGTGTATCAGCTTATTTTAATATTGATTAGCATGACGCCGATGCTATTGATTACAGAACATTATATTGCAGATAGCTTACTTTCTAGAATTGCTATATGGGTATCCATAGTCAATTTTATACTTTGTGTGGCATTATGTAGCAAAGATATTAAAGCAGAACTAAAGAGAAAATTTCATATGTAGATGATGAAAAAACGAGAAAATGAGAGAAAAACGGAGGAAATAAAAGGAAAATATAGCTTAAAATGGAATAAAAACGCCTTTCGTATACATAATTTTGTTAAATTTAGCTTTTTTTTGTATATATTATTTGCAAAAGCTTAAAATATGTAGTATAATAGATATTGTCGCGTAGAAAAAAAGGAGAGTGAAATTTTATTTTAAGCAAAAAAATAAGAAACTGCACGAAAGATATCATGCGATTATTGAAAGTTCTTATGATTGCACTTATCATTGCACTAGCGATAACATTTTTAAAATACAAAGTAGCCTACGCTGTTACCATAGATGGTAAAGAAGTTGGCTATGTAACGAATAAAACAGAATTTGAAAATTTAATACAAGAAGAAATAGTAAATCCGGATGAAGTAAATGTAGCTTATGTAGATATAGAAGCTACCCCAGAATATCAACTAATGCTTATCGACAATACAAAAGAGACAAATGAACAAGAAATCTATGCAGAAATTGAGCAGACAGCGGTTACTACTTATAGAGTATATGCGATTGCTTTAAATGGGGAAAATACCACTTTTGTAAATACACAAAAGGAAGCAGAAGAAGTAGTAGCAAAATTAAAAGAAGAAAATGCAGAAAAGATAGAAGAAATAGACATTACTGTTAATGAAATTTATACGCAGGACTTAAGTACAATTGGAGGAGAGACAGTAGAATTAGCATCTGCTATAGACACAGCAGAGCAAGAAATAGAAGTCACTTACGCAGAACAAGAGAAAATAAAATCTTGCACATTAGACGGTGTATATTTTAGTGTACAGCCAGTATCTGGTCATATCACATCCAGATTTGGTGCAAATGAAAGCATTAGAGACCATACACATAAAGGAATGGATATTGCAGCACCAAAAGGAACACCAATTAAAGCATCAGCTAGTGGTACCATAACGTATGCTGGTTGGATGGGTGGATATGGTTATTTAGTAAGAATTTCTCATGGAAATGGAATAGAAACCTATTATGGACATTGTAGTAAATTATATGTTTCCAAAGGTGATACCGTAGAGGCAGGAGATACCATTGCGGCAGTTGGATCAACCGGAAATTCAACAGGGAACCATTTACATTTTGAGATTAGAAAAAATGGAGTACAAATAAATCCACAAACCTATGTATATCAATAATATAAATAATAAAAAAGCGACCTCTCTCATAGGTCGCTTTCGAAAATAAAAGGGGATGTTTTTCTAAATTAGTTGTAAATAGAAAGGGTATAAATCTATTTACTAACTACAAGTATAATATACCAATGTTTTTTGTCCATTTTGTGAACAAAAAGGAAACATTGTGAAAACATGTCCCAAAAATATCAGGGATAAGTGAGACATTTTAGAATAAAAATAAGAAGGAAATCTAAATTTATTTCGTTTAGATTTCCTCCGAGGAGAAAGTTTATTTTATTTATTTTTAAGTTATTGCTCTTGAAGCGTAACGGTTAATTCTCTTTCAGTACCATTTCTATTTACTTTAATGGTCATTTGGTCGCCTATATTATGCGAATTTTTAATTTCATTCAATTCATCCATTGTGGTAATAGATTTTCCATCAGCAGCAATAATCACATCACCTGGTTTAATACCAGCTTTTTCTGCTGCAGAAAAGTCATCTACTGCTTTTACGTAAATACCTACTACTAAGTTATTAGCTTCGGCAAGTTGTTCTGTCAAATCTTGTCCAGTAATACCAATATATGGTCTTTTTACTTTTTGATATTCTACTAATTGATCGTAAACAGGTTTTGCAATATTCATTGGAATAGCAAATCCCATACCTTCTACACCATCACCAGAAAGTTTTAAGGTATTAATACCAATTACTTCTCCATTGCTATTTACTAAAGCACCACCACTATTTCCAGAATTGATAGCTGCGTCTGTTTGAATTAAAGTATAAGTAACACCATCTGTAGTAACTTCTCTATTGACAGCACTAATAATACCACCAGAAACGCTATTTTCCATGCCCAATGGGTTACCAATAGCCATAGCAAATTCTCCTACTTGAACGCTGTCAGAATCTCCTATATCAGCAGCTGTTAAACCAGTTTTATCAATTTTTATAACAGCTAAATCTGTTTGATCATCTGTTCCAATAATAGTAGCCTCATATGGTGTTTCATCGTTATATAAGTAAACTGTAACTTTGGATGCTTCTCCTAATTCATAGAAAGATGAGGAAGAAGTAGAATTGACAATATGATTATTAGTTAAAATATACCCATCTTCTGTCATAATTATACCAGAACCTTCTGCTGAAGCAGTAGAAGTACCATTATAAAATGGTGAATTTACAGAATATTCTACCCTAATACCTACTACAGATGGACGAACTTTAGCAGCTACACCAACGCCTGTTTCTGAATAATTAGCTAGAGAAACAAGGTTAGTATTAGCGTTTGTAGCAACACTAGAAGACCCGTGTATCTGCGGTAGAACTAGATGAATTACTATTTCCTAAAATACTTTCTCTAATACTTGGAACTCCAAAGCAAGTACCAAGTACTACAGCAGTACCAACAATTCCACTAAAAAAAGGTAAAACAACATTTCTTCCGAAATGGCTTTCTTTTTTAGATTTTACTTCTCTTACAGTAGTATAAGTACTAGCATTATTTATTGTAGAATTTGTATTTTCCCCTTTTTCTCCTTCTATAATTGTTTTTTTGTCATTTGTTTCTTCTTTTATGTTTTCTTTATTTTCTTCCATAGTACTCCCTCACAAAATAAATTTGGGTTTTGAAAAAGTTACCCATAAACTTTTTATTTATATCTTACCTCAATTTAAATTTATCATACAATAAGTTTGTGAAAATTGTGTGAAAAAATCTTGATTTTATGAGGGATAACTTATATAATGAAAAAATAAAGAAAGGAATGATGTATTAAATGAGAGAAGAAAAAGGAATGACCTATCTAACATTGCTAATTGTATTAGTAATTCTTGCTATAGTGATTGTAGCAATTGTATTTTTTATAAAAGGAGAATATCAGCAAGAAACGATAGAAAATAGAAAAACAAATTTATTATTAGTACAAGGAAAAGTCACTATGCTAGAAGAAATGGTGGTAGCTAAGAGAGAAGGAGCAGCCTATATAGGAAAGAAAGTGGCAGATAATAAAGAAAATGAAAAAATAAAGACCTTATTAGAAAAAGGAATTATTACAGAAGATGAAGAAAATTTTGATAGTTACTATTTATTAGAAAAAGAAGATTTAGATGCGTTAGGACTTTCACAATTAGAGCTAAAAGAAGGGGAAGCTTATGTAGTAAACTATAAAACAGGAGAAGTTATGATGACAGTTCCTGTTACCATAGAAAATACCGAATATTACACTCTATCTAGTATTAGAGAAAGAGATGAAAAATTAAATGCAGAGGCTGGAGCAAGCGCAGAAAATGTGGCAGACGAAAATGTAGCAGAAACAACAGAAAATAAAGAAAGTACAGAAAACAACACAGAGGAGCAAGCCCCACAAAATAATGAAGAAGAGTAAGGAAACGAATATGAAAGAAAAAGAAGAGGAAAGATTAAAACTATTAAAAGAAATAGAAGAAAATTTATACGAGCAAGGATGCAATTCCATTTGCGGTATAGATGAAGCAGGAAGGGGACCACTAGCTGGTCCCGTTGTAGTAGCAGCTGTTATTATGCCAAGAAATTCTATGATAGAAGGCGTGAACGATTCTAAAAAAGTATCAGAAAAAAAGAGAGAAGCCTTATATGAGCAAATTTTGCAAGAAGCTATTAGTTATGGAATCGGTATTATCGA
Organism: uncultured Clostridia bacterium; assembly: GCA_944386315.1. Classification (GTDB taxonomy): domain Bacteria; phylum Bacillota; class Clostridia; order TANB77; family CAG-508; genus UMGS1663. Next base: position 5,366 of record CALXAS010000065.1, read on the forward strand.
CCAAAAAGAAATTGACAATATCAATATTTTAAATGCTACAAAAAAAGGATTAACAACTGCTGTACAGGCACTAACAGTAAGACCAGATAGAATTATTGTAGATGCCTTAGAACATATAGATACCTGTCATATTCCCTATACTTCTATTATAAAAGGAGATGCCAAATGTTATAGTATTGCAGCAGCATCCATTATAGCAAAAGTAACAAGGGATAGAATTATGCGCCAGTGGGATGAAATTTATCCACAGTATGGATTTGCCAAGCATAAAGGATATGGAACAAAAGCACATATAGAAGCAATTAAAGAATATGGATTAACTCCCATCCATCGTCTATCTTTTGTAAAAAATATTATAGGTAAGTAGTGAGGAAAACTTATGGATATGATTGAAATCATTCGAAAGAAAAGAGATAAAGAAACTCTAAACAAAGAAGAAATAGAATATTTTGTAAAGAATTATACCGCTGGTAAAATTCCAGAAGAACAAGCGGCAGCTCTTATTATGGCAATATACTTAAATGGCATGGAGGAAGAAGAAACAAAAAATCTTACATTAGCTATGGCATATTCTGGTGATGTACTGGATTTATCAGGATTAGGAAATGTAGTAGATAAACATAGTACAGGAGGAGTAGGAGATAAAGTAACGCTTATTTTAATGCCTATTATGGCGGCATTAGGAGTACCAGTAGCCAAAATGTCTGGAAGAGCTTTAGGTTATACAGGTGGAACCATAGATAAATTAGAGTCCATACCTGGATATAGAGTAAATTTGACAGAGGAAGAGTTTGAGTCTCAGGTACAAAAGATAGGAATTAGTTTAATAGGGCAAACGAGTAATTTAGCACCAGCAGATAAAAAGTTATATGCCTTAAGAGATGTAATCTCCTGTACAGAAAGTATACCACTCATTAGCTCTAGTATTATGAGCAAGAAAATAGCAGCAGGGGCAGGTTCTATTATTTTAGAAGTAACTTGTGGCGATGGTGCATTTATGAAGACAAAAGAAGATGCTACTTACTTAGCAAAAAGTATGCAAAAAATAGGAAGCTTGTGCCAAAAACAAGTAGTAGCTGTTATTACCAATATGGAAGAACCTTTAGGCTACAGTGTAGGAAATATTTGCGAAGTAATAGAAGCAAATAGAGTGTTAAAAGAAGGAATTATAGAAAAAGATTTAAAAGAAGTAATATTTACCTTAGGTGCCTATATGTTGCAACTAGCAGGAAAAGGAGAGGATATTTCAAAAAATAAAGAACAAATAGAAGAAACTATTCATTCTGGAAGAGCATATCAAAAATGGTTAGAATGGATAGAAGCACAAGGAGGAGATATTCAGTATTTGCAAAATCCAGATTTATGGGAAAAAGCAAATTATCAGCTAGAGATTTATGCGCCAAAAGAGGGATATATACAAAAAATAAAAGCAAGAGCAGTAGGAGAAATAGTAGGAAGTTTAGGAGCTGGAAGACAGACCAAAGAAGATGTGATTGATAAAGAAGCGGGAATTGTATTCTATAAAAAAGTAGCAGACAAAGTAGAAAAAGGAGAAAAAATAGCACAAATATCTACAAATAAGAAAGAAATGATAGAAATTGCCCAAAAACAATTGCTAGAAGCTATAGAAATAGGAGAAGAAGAGCCCAAAAAATTTCCAACGGTTTTAGATATTATAGAGTAAAAAATAAAAGTTCACTTAGGGGGAATCCTTTTTGTTCCCTTAAGTGAACTTTATTTATTACCTATGCTCTTAAAAATAGGCAGACAATATTATAACTGAATACTAATATTTCCTTTATCTGGTCTGATAAGAGTTTTGGAAAAAGAATATAATTCGTCCGATTCCATAAAACGGTTTAAATCATTCATAGCAATTCCTGTTTCGCAGGATAAGGATTCTAAGGAAGTAGGCACCTCCGTTTGTGCTAGAAAACTTTTTAATTTACTCATATCTACTTTATCTTTTTCTTCACATTTTGGGCAAACAAAGCTATTAGAAGCAAAGAAAGCACCGCAACGTTTACATTTTTTTAATTCCATACAAAAAACCTCCTATTTTAACAAAAAAGTGTATTATTTAAAACGTATTGTATCACATCTTGTCGGAAAAGGAAACAAAAAAATAAAAAAATTTAAAAAGTACTTGATTTTTAAAATAAGCATATATATAATAATGATAATCGTTATCAAAACAAGGAGGAAAAATGAAGAAATATAGTAGGCAAAGAGAAATGATACTGCAATCATTAAGAAATCGAGTAGACCATCCAACGGCAGAAACACTATATGAAGATATAAAAGCAAAAATGCCCGAAATTGGAATTGCAACGGTATATCGTAATTTGTCAGACTTATGTGAGACTGGTCAAATCGTTAAAATAAAGTCTAAAAATGGACCAGATAGATTTGACGGAAATCCAGAACCACATATTCATTTTGAATGCGATAGCTGTCATGAAATATATGATATCTATATTCATGATGTACAAACTAAAAAGATGGATAACGAAATACAAAGACTAGCAGAAAATATTGGTGCGGAAGCAGAGAGTAGCAATATTTGGATTTATGGCTTTTGCAAGAAATGTAAACTGCTAAAAAATATTAATAATTAATAAGGAGGAATTTAGAATGAAAGCATATGTATGTAAAGTATGTGGCTATGTACACATTGGAGAAGAAGCTCCAGAAAAATGTCCACAATGTGGAGCAGGAAAGGAAATGTTTGTATTAAAAGAAGAAACAGACAAAAAAGATTATGCAGACGAGCATAGAATTGGAGTAGCACAAGGATTAGATGAAGAAGTAGTAAAAGGATTAAGAGATAATTTTAATGGAGAATGTACAGAAGTAGGAATGTACTTAGCAATGAGTCGTCAAGCAGATAGAGAAGGATATCCAGAAATTGCAGAAGCATTTAAAAGATATGCATGGGAAGAAGCAGAACATGCAGCAAAATTTGCAGAATTATTAGGAGAATTAGTATATCCAGATACAAAGAAAAATGTAACATTAAGAGCAGCTGCAGAGCAAGGTGCTTGTATGGGTAAAAAAGAAATAGCAACAAGAGCTAAAGAATTAGGATATGATGCTATCCACGATACAGTACATGAAATGTGTAAAGAT
>CALXAS010000066.1 GCA_944386315.1 uncultured Clostridia bacterium
AACAACATCTTTATAAAAAATTGGCACTAACTTAAATTAGTGCCAAGAGTGAAAATTTTAATTTTCACTTTTGTTCAAACAAACTCTTTCCAATTTAACAAAAATAGGATAAAATAGAACAAATCGTTTATTAAAAGGAAAGGAAATTTATGAATAAAAAATGGGAATGTAATAAGGTAGAAACAGAAAAAGTAGAAAAATTGATGAAAAAATATGAAATCAGCAGAATACTTGCTAAAATATTGGTAAAAAGAGAGATTTCCGAAGCGCAAATTCCTACTTTTTTAGCACCAACAAGAAATGACTTTTATAATCCATTTTCTATGCCAGATATGGAAATGGCAGTAGAAAGAATCATAAAAGCAATAGAAGAAAAAGAAAATGTAACTATTTATGGGGATTATGATGTAGATGGCATTACCAGTATTACCGTATTAAAAAGTTTTTTGGAAGAAAGAGGACTAAAACCTAACTGGTATATACCAAACCGCTTAAAAGAAGGGTATGGACTAAATAAAGAGGCAATTTCGCACATTGCAGAGCAAGGAACTACTCTTATGATTACGGTAGATTGTGGAATTTCTGGAATAGAAGAAATAGAATATAGCAATTCCTTGGGAATAGAAACTATTGTAACAGATCATCATGAGCCAGGAGAAAAACTGCCTAATGCTTTAGCAGTGGTAGATGCCAAAAGAAAAGATAATCAGTATCCTTTTACACAACTAGCAGGAGTGGGAGTAGTTTTTAAATTTATTCAAGCAATTAGTCAAAAATTAGGATTACCAGAAAAAGAATATCTAAAATATTTGGACATTGTATGTATTGGTACTATATCCGATATTGTGCCATTAATAGATGAAAACCGTGTGATTGCGAAATTAGGTTTAAAATTAGTAGAGGTAACAAAAAATTTAGGATTAAAAACTCTTTTGGAAGTAACAGGATACAAAAAGATAGACTCTACTACCATTTCTTTTGGTATAGCTCCTCGTCTGAATGCTTGTGGAAGATTAGGAAAAGCGGAAGAAGCATTAGAATTATTTTTAAGCAGAGATCCTATTGTAGTAAGAAACATAGCAGACCGATTAAATGAATATAATAAAGAAAGACAAGAAACCGAAAAAGCTATTTATGAACAAGCAATAGAGCTTATAGAAGCAAAAGAAATAGACAAGCCAGCTATTGTCTTAGGAAAAGAAAATTGGCATCATGGAGTGATAGGAATTGTATCTTCTAAAATTACAGAAAAATATTTTAAACCAAGCATTTTAATTTGCTTTGAAGGAGAAGAAGGAAAAGGCTCTGGAAGAAGTATACCAGGATTTGATTTATATGAGGCACTAACAAACTGCTCTACCTATTTAGAAAAGTTTGGTGGACATAGTATGGCAGTAGGAGTTAGTGTAAAAAAGGAAAATTTTACAAAATTTACGGAAGAATTTGAAGAATACGCCCAAACGAGCGAAATTTGTGATATAATACCTACTATACAAATTGATGAAGAAATCACCTTAAAAGAAATACGATTAGAAGATGTAAAATCACTTAGTTTATTAGAACCGTTTGGAGAAGCCAACAAGATGCCCGTATTTTTATATCGAAATTTAAAAATTCACTCTATTCGAGCTTTATCAGAGGGAAAACATCTAAAATTAACCTTAAAAGATGATAACTTTTTTATAGATGTGATAGGTTTTCAATTAGGAGAGTTGTCCGGGGAATATCAAATAGGAGATAGAGTAGATATAGTAGGAACATTAGAAATTAATCAATTTAATGGGAATGAGAATGTACAAATGAATATAAAAGATATAAGAAAAGCAGTAGCATCCACATTATAGAGAGCGAAAGGGATGATGGAAATATGCAAGAAGCATTAGAAAAGAAAACAATAGAAGATATCATTACAAAAATGAAAAAAAATAATAGAAAAACAGATACGAAATTAATCATGAAGGCGTATCAATTTGCACTGGAAAAGCATGGGAACCAAAAAAGAAAATCAGGGGAACCCTATATTATTCATCCAGTGCAAGTGGCTTATACATTAGCAGAATTAGGACTAGATGATAGTACCATTTGTGCTGCACTTCTTCATGATGTGGTAGAAGATACCAGTGCTACTTATCAAGATTTAGTAACAGGGTTTGGACAAGAAATAGCCTCTATGGTGGATGGAGTTACCAAACTTAGTAAATTAAATTATGAGAGTGTAGAAGAAGAACAAGTAGAAAATTATAGAAAAATGTTTTTGGCTATGGGAAAAGACATCCGTGTGATTATGATAAAATTAGCAGATAGATTGCATAACATGAGAACATTAAAATTTTTAGCAAGAGAGAGACAAATTGCCAATGCAAAAGAAACTATGGATTTATATGCACCACTTGCTAACCGTTTGGGAATATACTCTTTAAAATGGGAATTGGAAGATTTATCTTTTAAATATTTATATCCAGAAGAGTATAGAGAAATTGTAGAAGGAATTGCCAAAAAAAGAGAAGAACGTTTGCAGTTTATTGACAGGATAGAAGAGCAAATTAAACAAGAATTAAAAAAACAAAGAATAGAGGCAGAAATTACAGGAAGAGCAAAACATTTATATAGTATTTATCGAAAAATGAAAAGAGATAATTGCACCCTAGATCAAATTTACGACTTGTTTGCCCTTAGAATTATTGTGAATTCTGTAAAAGATTGCTATGCCGCATTAGGTGTAGTGCATGAATTATATAATCCAATGCCAGGAAGATTTAAAGATTACATAGCGGTACCAAAGCCAAATATGTATCAGTCTTTGCATACTACTTTAATTGGAGAAAAAGGAACACCTTTTGAAGTACAAATTCGTACATGGGACATGCACCGTATTGCAGAATATGGAATTGCAGCCCATTGGGCCTATAAAGAAGCAAGTTTTATGAAGGGCAAAAAAGCAAATGTAACCGTAACAGAAGATAAACTTGCATGGCTTCGAGAAACATTAGAGTGGCAAAAAGATATGCAAGACCCACAAGAATTCTTAAATACTTTAAAAACAGAGTTATTTGAAGATGAAGTATATGTATTTACCCCTAGAGGAGATATTAAGGTATTGCCAAGGGGAAGTACGCCAATCGATTATGCTTATAGCATTCATGCAGAAATTGGTCATCATATGACAGGCTGTAAAATTAATAGTAAGATGATGCCAATTATTACAAAACTACATAACGGAGATATTGTAGAAATTATTACTTCTGAAAATAGCAAGGGTCCAAGTAGAGATTGGCTAAAATTTATCAAAAGTTCTACAGCAAAAAATAAGATACTAGCATGGTTTAAGAAAAATCAAAGAGAAGAAAATATGGAAAAGGGAAAAGAACTAGTAGAAAGAGAAATTAAGCGTATTGGAATGGAACATAGCGAGTTATTTAAGCCAGAATTTATTCAAGGAGCTTTAAATCGTTATAAATTCAATACACTTGAGGATATGTATGCTAGTGTAGGTTTTGGAGCTATTTCTAGTGGAAAAGTAATTGCCAGAATGCTAGAAGAATATCGAAAAGTACATAAAGAAGAAAATGTGGAAGAAAAGATAGAAGAATTAACGAAGAAAGAGCCAGTAAAAAGAACTTCTCAATCAGGCATCATCGTAAAAGGAATAGACAATTGTTTAGTAAAGTTATCGAAATGTTGTAATCCAGTTCCAGGAGATAACATTGTAGGGTATATTACAAAAGGAAGAGGTGTGTCTGTTCATAGAAGTGATTGCAAAAATTTAAAAGATTTATTTGGTGATGATGAGAATCGAATGATAGATGTTTATTGGCAGAGCGAAGATGCTTCTAGCTATCAAGTAGATATTGAAATTTATGCGAATGACAGAAGTGGATTACTTGCTGATATTATTGCACAAATTGCTACTACAAAAACAAAATTAATAGCTGTAAATTCTAGAGCAAATAAGGAAAGAATTGCAATTACAGAAGTCACTTTGGAAGTAGAAAACTTAGAACAACTAAATCAAGTATTAAAAGTACTAAGAAAAATAGATAGTGTTTATGAAGTAAAACGTAAGAAATAAGAGAAAGGAATAGAAAAAATGATACTAAAGAGATTACAAGTACAAACCGCATTGGGAGATCCAACCAATTGCTATATTATAGAAGATGAAAAAACAAAAGAAACCATGGTAGTAGACCCAGGGGGAGAGCCAGAAAAAATTATAGAGATGCTAAACGCATTAGGAATAGAAAAATTAAAATATATTTATTTAACACATTGTCATGGAGACCATTTTGGAGGAATTCTGCCCCTAAGAAAAGAAAAAGAAGGAAAAGTACTTATTCATAGAGAAGATGCAGAAGGGTTATATAATTCAGCCATTAGTTTAACTGATTATATCGGCATGCAAGATATAGAACTAGAAGCGGATTCTAGAGTAGACGATGGAGATATTCTACATTTGGGAGATTTAGAATTCAAAGTTATTCATACACCAGGGCATACAAAAGGTGGTACTTGTTTATATGCAAAAGAGGAAAAACTGTTGTTGTCAGGAGACACTCTATTTAAAGGAACATGGGGAAGAACCGATTTGCCAACAAGTAGCTTTGAGGCAATTATCAACTCCATTACCAATAAATTAATGGTCCTTCCGGATGATACTATTGTGTATCCAGGACATGGAAGAATGACAACGATTAGAGAAGAAGAACCCATTTATTTAAGTTTGCAACCAAGGAAAGAAATATAAAAAAGAAAGGAAGCGGAAAGATGGACAAGAAAATAGAACCTAGAACTCTGCCAGGATTTATGGAATTATTACCAAAAGAGCAAATTGCTTTTAATCAAATGAGGCAGGCTATACAAAAGAGTTATGAGAAATTTGGCTTTTTACCATTAGATACGCCTATTATAGAAAAAGCAGAGGTGCTACTTGCTAAAGCGGGAGGAGAAACGGAAAAACAAATTTACCGCTTTGAGAAAGGGGATAATGATTTAGCGCTTAGATTTGACCTTACAGTGCCTCTTGCAAAATACGTAACCCAATATTATAACGACTTGAGTTTCCCATTTAGAAGATATCAAATTGGAAAAGTGTATAGAGGAGAAAGACCACAAAAAGGAAGATTTAGAGAATTTTATCAATGTGATATTGATATTATTGGAGATGGAGATTTAAACATTATTTATGATGCAGAGATGCCAGCCGTTATTTATCAAACCATTCAATCTTTAGGGTTTGAAGATTTTACCATTTGTATGAACAATCGAAAAATATTAAATGGATTATTTGAAGCATTAGGGTTAAAAGAACAATCTGTAGAGATTATGCGTATTATTGATAAAATAGAGAAAATTGGAAAAGATAATGTAGTGGCTATGTTGGAAGAAATGCAAATCGCAAAAGAAGCTATTGAGAAAATAGTAGACTTTTTAGAAATTGCAGGTACAACAGATGAAAAAATACAAGCATTAGAAAATATGGACATACAAAGTGAGTTATTCCAAGCGGGTGTAGAAGAGTTAAAAACAGTAGTAGGTTATGTGAGAAAATTTGGTGTACCAGATACACACTTTAAAGTAGAGCTAACCATTGCAAGAGGATTAGATTATTATACAGGAACTGTATACGAAACCTTTTTAAATGAATATAGAAGTTTAGGAAGTGTATGTTCAGGTGGAAGATACGATAATTTAGCAGAGTATTATACCGATAAAAAAATGCCAGGAGTAGGTGTTTCTATAGGACTAACTAGATTATTTTATCAACTAAATGAATTACAAGCTATCAAACAAGAGCAAAAATCTATTGCAAAAGTATTAGTCATTCCAATGACAGAAAATATAGAAAAAGCTTTAGAAATAGGGGCTAGTTTAAGGAAGGAAAATATTCCAACAGAAATATACTTAGAAGAAAAGAAAATAAAGGCAAAAATGAAATATGCTAATCACCTAGAAATACCATATGTTATTTTAGTGGGAGAAGATGAAATAAACAATAATGTAGTTACTCTAAAAAATATGGTAACAGGTGAGCAAGAAACTATCCGTTTAGAAGAAGCAATGAATAGGTTGAAGGATTAAAAAAGTGTTAGCCTAGCAGACATATTCTGAAGCGTACAAGCATATAATAATTATAATAGGTTTGTACGAAAGGAAAAAAGCATGATAAATTTGACTGTTTTTCGTTTGAAAGATGTACTGAAATTGTTAGGTAAGGTTTTTTTGATAGTAGGTATTTTATGGATTTTATATATTTTTTTAGGAGATAAAGAGACAACACAGGCTGTTTTTTATAGTATAGCACAAATAGATATGAGAGGACTTCTAGAAGAAAATATACCGGGAATAGAGCAAATACAAGAAGCAGAAACAGAAGATGTGATAGAACAGGTAGAAGAAGATATAGAGGCATTAGATCCTTTAAAAATAGTATTAGATTCAGAGCTAAAAATGGCAAGTGCGGTGGTAAAAAAAGAAGAACAAGCAGAAAATGTGGAAATGGCACAGCAACCAAGTGACGAGCAAGTAGAAAATGAAGCAGTAGAACAGGCTCAAACCGGTTTGAGTACACAGGTTCTTCCGAATAATGTGCCAACAAGATTTACGAATAGTTATCGCGGTGTGGAGGTAAGAAATGAAACATCTTATCAACTAACAGAAGAAATGTTAACACCAGATACTACAGTTAGCAGAGAAAATATTATGATTTTCCATACCCATACATGTGAAAGTTATACCCCTAGTGAAGCATATCCTTATACACAAACTGGTACCTATCGAACAACAGATTTGAACTTTAGTGTGGCAAGAGTGGGGACAGAATTAGAAAGGCAATTAAAGAGTTATCAGTATAATGTCATTCATGATGTAACTTATCATGATTATCCAGCTTATAATGGTTCTTATGGAAGATCACTTACAACAGTGAAGAATTTATTACAATTATATCCTAATACAGATGTAGTAATCGATTTACATAGAGATGCTATTGGAGATTATTCCTATGCACCTACCGTACAAATAGGAGAAGAATATGCGGCACAACTCATGTTTGTAATAGGAACAGATGGAGGAGGATTAGAACATCCTAATTGGCAACAAAATTTAAAATTTGCCATTAAAATTCAAGAAAAAGCAAATGAATTATATCCAGGTTTATTTAAACCAATTATATTACGTAATAGCAGATATAACCAGCATTTAGCAAAAGCAGCTACCATTATAGAGGTAGGAGCTACTGGAAATACATTGGACCAATGTTTGGTTAGTATGAAATATTTAGCAAAAGTAATAAGTGAGGTAGTTCAATAGTAGTTTCAGTAAAGGATATCTCACTTTTGGAAAAGAGGACGGAGATTTTAGATAAAAAGATGTTATCAAAAATTCTCCGTCCTTACTAACATTCTTTCTTAAGATGCATACAATATAATAGGACAATACTTGAAAGAAGGGAGTAAATAAAATGCCAAAAATTATTGTATATAACAATGATACAGATAGAATGGAAACCTATTATAGAGGGCTAACAGAGAGTATGCCATATAATACCAATAGAACATTAACAGTAAGAGAATTTAGAGGAGCAAGTAATAGCGATACACTATGGACAACGAAAAGAACAATGACTTCATGGAATAGGCAAAGAGAGTTGTATGGATCTCCCATACCAGTAGGATATGCTTTCAGAAGACCATGGGAGGGAGGACATAGTGGGCAAAGCCAACACTATGCCGGAACTGCTTTTGATGTAGGACAATTATGGACAAATGCACAAAGAGCAACACTAAGAGCTAGTGCAGAAAGCTCGGGTCTTTGGAGTTATGTAGAACCTGTTAGTATATCACCAACTTGGGTACATTTTGATAGAAGGCAAAGTCCACCAGCATGTACAACAGGAGGCTATCCAACACTAAGAAGAGGAAGTTTAAGTGTGTATGTACTCATTGCTCAAGACGACTTGAATACATTAGGATTTGCAACAGGAGGATTGGATGGAATTTTTGGAGCCAGAACGTATAATGCAGTTAGAGCTTATCAAGCGAGTAGAAATTTAGGAATAGATGGAATTATAGGCTGTAATACATGGCGTTCTTTACAAGAAAATGTGCTAGGAGCAGGAAGAACATCCACTACATTAGATTAAAACAAAAAAGTTTCTTTAACAAAAAAGTTAGAGGAACTTTTTTTATATATTAGGAAAGTAAAGCAATTTGTTTTAAATTCAAATAAAATTTTACCAAAAAACTTGCGAAGATTTGTTCTGTATGATATAAATAATAAAACGATTGGAGGTGAG
>CALXAS010000067.1 GCA_944386315.1 uncultured Clostridia bacterium
CATCTAGTAAGGTTACCACTATTCCTGCTGCACTATATAAAGCATCTCCTGTAGTAATTTTTCCTATATTATAGGTATTTACTATTGAACTATTTTGTATACCACTCCCCGTAATTCCCCCGCACACAGGCATATTGTCACCCGTCGCTGTTCCATTTATTTCTCCCGTATTATAACAGTTTAGAATTTGACTAGCTCTTAATTCTCCACAAATTCCTCCAGCATTATACTGACTTGTAATTGTTCCAACATTGTAACAACTTTCTATCTTTACACCATTTCTAGCATAACCTACTATTCCTCCTGTATATCTAGCTATTCCTACAACAGTTGCTGCATTATAACAATTGTAAATACTGCTATTATTATAAGCATATCCCACAATAGCTCCCGTAGAAGAGCTACCAGTAATATTACTCTCTGTAACACCCAAATTTTTGATAGTGGCATTTTTTACTAATGCGAATAAACCTTTTCCTTTTTCTGTGCTATTAACACTTACTCCACTGATTTTATAAAATTTTCCGTCAAATATTCCCATAAAGCATTTATTAATATCGTCGTCTGGATTTGTACTAGTGTCGTCATATTTTCCTATTGGCTCCCATTCCTCATTGATATCCAACGTTATATCACTAGTTAAATATACATATTTTCCTTCATACGTATTTCCACTATTGACATCATCCCTAAAGGTTTTTAATTCTTCTGCGGAACCTATTGCTATCATATTTTCTTCCGCTATTACTTTTCCTGTGCTATCGATATAATAGCTTCTTTCCGCTATCTGTAGCAAGAAACTTCCATCTCCATTTTCTGTTAGAGTATATGATGTATCTCCTAGTTGTGATTGTAGGGCTGTTTCTAGTTTTGTTTTATCTAATTCTAGAGTTCCTTGTGCTTGTACAGATGCTACAGCAAGTTCTATTGCTTCCTTTTGCTGTGCTTGCATAGTTGCTTCATCCGCTGTTTGTACCTGTGTGATAATGCCATTTTCTCCTACTAACATACTGATAGATACTCCCGCTAAAATAATTAAAACTATGACGGTTACCACTAAGGCAATTAAAGTAATTCCACTTTCTTTATTCTTTTGTTTTTGCATAAATATAATCCTCCTCGCTTTTTATTCTCTATGAGAAGGATTATATCGTTTCTTTCTTTTTTCTTATTTTTTATTTTTGTTTTATAGTGATTACTTATTTCCATAATCACAAAAAATCTAGCTTTTATTCTATTTTAAGCTAGATTTTATACTATTTTTATTTGTGAAACTTTAAGAAATATCCCTCTATTTCAAGTTAGACTTCTTCTACAAATATTTCGTCATTTACAGCAACTACTGTATATTTTCTTAATTTACAGATAGCTACTATTTCTTCAAATTTGCTGTATTCCTCTATTTGTTTTCTTGCTTCTTTTTGTTTGTCTTCTACTTTTCCTTTTTCTCCTTTTTTCAAATATTTAAATTCTATCATTACAGAATAATAGCCTTTGTCACTTTCCTTTGGTATTAACAATATATCTGGATATTTTCTTTGTACTTCCATCTCTGATTTTACTCTATAGATACCTAAATTCATTGCTATACTATAAAATATTATTTTTATATATTTCTCATCAAATTTTTCATAATCCCTATTTGACAAATGATTTAAATATATATGCAATAATTCTGTTATTTTATTTATTTTTCCTTCTAAAGCTATTTCTTTTATGATATCTATGGAGTTATCTTCTATTTGTATATTCATTTGTCTTTGCATAGCATCTAAAAAATATTCTGAATAAATTTCTTTCATCACTTTGTTTGGTATTCCTAATATAGGGTATCCTAATTCTTCGCCTTGTATGGTTAAATAGCCCAAATAATATAACATCGATATCATTTCTTTTTCTGTAAATTCAATAGCTGGATTAAATTTCTGTATAATTTCTTCTACAATTCCTTCTCCTGCAATTGTCTTTTTTATGATTTCTTCTCTCTTTTCTCCTATGCATAAATCTATCATATTGGCTAATTTACTATAATCACTTGCTATATTCATATCTATTAATTTATTGGGTATTTCTTTCAATCTCACATAATCTGTTAAAAAGTATAAACACATATTTGAATTATATATTTTTTCTTTTCCTTTTAATGAAAACTGATATCCATCATAATTTTCCTTCATAATAGGTAGTATTTTATCTTGCTCTTCTCTAGTTATTTCTTGATTTTTTAACAATTGTACTAACTCTTCCTGTGTAAATCCCATCATTTCATTGAATTTTTCATCTTGTGTAATATCTTTTCCTATATTAAATCCTGACGTTAAGCTATCTAAAGTTATTGGTGCCACGCCTGTTATAAAAATTCTATCTACTACTGTTTCTGTTCCTTTTTTTAATATTTCATACCATTTTCTTATCTTTCCATTTTTAGATACTAAATTTTTGAATTCTTTTGGAGAAAATCCCAATAATTCATTTGCAAAATGGTCATATTCGTCTATAATAACATATATCTTTTCTTTCGGTTTTTGTAACTGAAATGCTTTGAATAAATTATTCAAGTTTTCTTCTGCTGATTGTTCTTGATTAGTATAAAAATCCATTTCATATTTGATAACAAAAGATTGTAAAGATGATAGCACTTCATTTTTAAAGCCTTGTATGGTGCTTTCTACTGTAGACGTATCTATTCCCGAAAAGTTAAACTTTAAAATGTCATAACTGTTCTTGTTAAATGTGGGATATTTTCCTATATAGGTTTGCCCAAATAGTGTTTCAAATTTATCTTTTTTCTTTATATCATAATAGTTTTCCATTACACTTGTAAATAGTGTTTTACCAAATTTTCTTGGTCTCAAAAATAGGATTCTTTTTTCTGATAAATTTTCTAATTCTTCTATATATTTTGTTTTATCTACATATTCATATCCATCACGGATAATTTCTTCATAGTTACTAATTCCATATGGTAATTTTTTCATTGTATTACCTCTCTTTCAATTTATTTTTTCGTTAAATACTCCATAATGGGTATTAAATTTTCCTCTTTTACTAAAGAGCCTCCCATTTTCATGATGGGAATAACCTCTTTATCTTCCGGCTTGTTTTCTTTTATTCTTTGGTCTGTAACTAATTTTAATAATATTTTTGAAATACCTTTTAGCTTTGTATAATCAATGCCTCCTGGCAAATAGAAAAATGGTGTATTTACTTGATTCGTTTGTATCAATTTTTCATCATTTTCCTTACTATAAGGATTGATACCTACCGCTATTGTGCAAATGATATTGGCTCTGTGTTTTATTTTTGAATAACCTTTTATTTGATCTGCAAATACCCAGGCCAAAAAAATGATATCTTCTTGTTCTTTCTTGTAGTCTTGTAAGGCAATGCAGTCTATTTTTAATTTTTCAGCTAACATTTCTGCATATTTCTTTGTATGACCTGTTTTACTCTCATAAACAATTTTCATAACTATTCTTCTCCTTTTATGACTACAAAGTCTCCTATTTTTTCTCCTCGTTCTAAACCATCGTACTGCTTAAATTCTGTATCCACAATTAATAGCTGGTTTTCTTCTAGATGCTGTATTTTTTCTTTTAAGTCTTCTTCCTCTCTTATTTCTTGATACTGTTTGCTGGTATCATTTCTAAATCGTATATAAAGAGCTAAGCATCCATCATTTTTGATATTATCATAGAGTACTTGTGTTTCTTCCTCATTTTCTGCATATTGTAGTGCCCTATAAAATCCTCTAGAGAAACAACCTGAATTTTCTACTACTTGTGTGTAAGTTCCATAGAAATAGATTATAAAACAGACAAATAGCAGAATATAAAAGGTAAGTAAACAAGTGATATAGGTTTTCTTGTACTTTATTTTCTCATAAATACGATACATACCAATAGCTGCTACCATCATGAGAGGATACCAGATAATGTTCAAACGATTGACATTTGCTTCATTAATCACTATGCCAATAACAGTGCTAAGTAAAAGCCAAATTTGCAATAAAAACGTGCCCGTTTTTTTGTCTATATCTTCTTGTTTTTTCCTATTTTTCCACTCTACTACAATTCCTATTAAAGAGAAAATCATGGTGATATAGCCAATGGTTCCAAATGGTTTTGGTGTATTCCACTCTCCTCCATCTTCCTGCTTTACGAGTAGCTTTATGGTAGATACCATGTTTTCTCCTAGCTGTTCCAAGAAGTTCTCTGAGAAAAATAGCATGTCTTTTGTCCTAGATAAACTATCATAATAAGGAATGGTAATAGGACCTATTTGTATACTTTCCTGAATGTGCAGACCATTAATAGCAAACATGGTAACCAAAGGCATACTTATTAAAATAAAAATTGCCCCACAAATAAGAATTTGTTTCAAAGTGATTTGCTTTGTCCTATACAAATAAATTGCTATAACTAATAAGAACAAAGGTACAAAATAGATAGCAAGTCCATAACCGTACAGGCTAATCGCATAAAAAATCATAGATATACACAAAATAGCTTTCTTTTTCTTTTGCAGAGCTATTACAAAAATATCTGTAGCAAATAAAAAGAAATGCGGAAACATATTACAATCTAAAGACCAAATAGATTGCAATATATGCCATGGAGAAATAGCCACTAAACCAAGCGCTATGAGTCCTATCGTTTTATTTTTGGTAATTCTTTTTGTTAAATCATAACAAATAATCATTCCTAGAATACTCACTATTAGCATTGGTAATCTTACCGCAAGCAAAGTATTTCCTAAAATTTTAACACTTATCACCATAAGATATAGTAATATAACACTCTGTCCTCCCCAACCTTGCAAATACACAGGAAAAGATATTTCTCCAATATCTTTTCCTGTTTGTGCAATCGATACAGCATTTACAGCTGTCATAATTTCGTCACTATTCATTTCTCTAATGGCTGTTGGAAATTCATAAATTCTTACTGCTATTCCCAATAACACTAAAATAAGAAATAGGTATTTTTGATATTTTTCTATTTTTTTCATCTGTTCCCCTACTTTGTTTCGTTTTTGCTATTCTATCATATTCCTTTAAAAAAAGAAAGCATTTTTTTAAATACTCTCTTTTCTAATTGTCTCTATGATGTTTTGTTGATTTATTTTGTTGGTTGTATATTTCATCATCCCCAATAATATAAGAAAAACGGCTAAGATAGAAATTCCTATTGCTTGCACAGGAACTATATATTCTATAATAAGATTAGACTGGAATGCTAAATAAATACTGTAAGAGGCTAATATTCCCAATGGAATTCCAAAACATAAAGCTTTTATTGTATAAAACATACTCTCTAATCGTATCATTCGATGAAACTCTTTTTTCGTCATTCCTATGGCTTTTAGGCTTGCAAATTCTCTTTGCCTTACTTGCATACTTGTTGTAATTGTATTAAATATACTAGTAATTCCTATACAAGAAACAGAAAAGATAAAAGTATACAAAAATATAGAAATGGTTATATACATACTATTTTCTTCTCTTTCTTGTTTTGTTACGTTCCATAAATCTAAATACATATTTTCATAATTTTCTTTTATATAGTTTTCCATTAGCTCGTCTTGCTGAGTTTGTATATACAATATAGCACTATTAGGATGATAACCTATTTTATGAAAATAGGCATCTATCCATTCATCACTTACCACCAAGTATGCCATATTAGAATTTGTTAGTCCTAAAGGAGTTTCTCTAGTAACAGCTATCAATTCTATAGGAACTATTTCCTCTTCTGTTTGATAAATAGAAATTGTATCTCCAGCTTGATAATCATACATTCTAAATACAGCATTTTTCGTTTTTCCATCCACTTTTACTTCATCTGTTTTATAATCTAGTAAAATTCCTTTATCTTTTGCATTCTCATAAGATAACCCTAGTTTCTTTAAAAATCTTAAGTATTCTTCTTGCCCCAAAGATTCTATTAAGATAGTTTCTGTCTGATAGTTATTTTTCGTAACCATATATTTCGTTTCTTGTGCATAATGTTCTTCTGCTCCTTGTACATTTGCCCAAGTACTCCTATTCCATTCATAAGTTTCTATTTTATCGTCCTGTGCTATTTTTCTTAAAGAATCATCTTCTTTTCCGAAAACAGCAATGTCAAATTTATAATTTTTGTAATAAATGTTTGTTAACTCAAAAGCATAAATGGTAAAAGAAGACATCGCAATAAAACAAGCTACACTCACTACAATAGAAAGAACAACCGGTCTATACTGTTTTTTATTTCTTTTTAAATTTTTATACGCTATATCTCCTCCTACACCAAAGAACTTTTTTATCCATTTAGGTGCTTTTATTTTTTTAATATTTATTTTTATATCTTTACTAGCCTTTATTGCTTCTAAAGGAACTATTTTGGAAACCTTTTTTGCTATTTTCCTAGCGGATAAATAAATAGTAACTATACTGAATAAAACACCCGCTATAATAGCTAAAAAATTTGTAGAGAAAAGAAATTCCATACCAAACAAATTTCTTTTAGCTAATTGCTCTGTTATCTTTAACAATGCATAAATAGTAAAAATACCTAATATAACTCCTATTGGTATTCCAACTAACCCTAAGTAAAAAGCCTCATAGAATATACTTTTCTTTATTTGTTTGGACGTTGCCCCTATAGAAGCCAACATTCCATATTGTTTTATTTTTTCTGTAATAGAAATTTGAAAACTATTTTTAATACAATATACAGATGTAATCATAAGAAGAAAAAGGAGAATGCCTCCTACTGCATATATCATATTAGATGTTTGGTCGTGAAAAATTCCCATTTCTACTGCCATTAACTTATCATTGATAATAAGTGGATAAGTAGAAGCTTCTTGTTGAATGTTTTCTTCTGTTTGACGGATTATACTCTCTTCCCAATTTTCTAATTCTTTTTCCTGTACATTTAATATTTGGGCAATTGTTTTTATTCTTTGCGTTACATCTTGAAACCTTACATATATATTCCAATTTTGCATGGAAAAACTTTTGTCTATTTTTCCTATCATTGTATAATAATTACTGTCAAATGTCTCCACAGACAAGTCTGTAATTTCTACAATTCCGACTATTGTATACTGTTTTTTGATGGATTTTTGCATTTCATTTTGTAGTTCTACTTCTATAGAAGAACCTATGGTAAAATGGGTATTTCCGTTTTCGTTTATTTTATTAGAAATTACTATTTCGTTTTGTTGCTTAGGGAAGTTCCCCTCTAGCAATTTTATCCCCAATTCTTCCATTGCTTTTTCAGAGAATCCTAATAATTGAATAGAAGTATTTTCCCCTTCTTTTTCTAAAAAACTATACCCTATATTTTGTGTTACGTAACTTGTTTCTATGTTACTGTTTTGTTGTATTTTTTGATATGTATCCATCGAAACATTTTGAAAAGCATAATGGTAATTTCCATATGTTTTCTGTATATATGTATGCATAGAAGTTTGAAAACTCGACAATAAAGTAATTACTCCTGTTATTAGTGCTGAGGATAAAATAATACCAATAATTGTTACTGTTGTTTTCCTTTTATTTAGCCTTAAGTTTTTCACCGCTAATTCACGTAACACTTTCATTACTTTTCTCCCCTTTTTCTACTAATTTTCCATCTTCTATTTGTAACACTCTGTCTGCTTCTTTACTAATTTCTAAATTATGTGTAATGATAATAATGGTTTGTTGGTAGATTTTATTTGCTTGTTTTAAAAGTTGTATAATTTCTTTACTTGTTTTTACATCTAAATTTCCTGTTGGTTCATCTGCTAATAAAATAGAGGGCTGATTGATTAATGCTCTTCCTATTGCAACACGTTGTTGTTGTCCTCCTGATAATTGATTCGGCAAGTATTTTCTTCTATTTTCTAATCCTAATAAGTGTAACAAACTTCGCAATTTTTCCTCAGGAACTTTTTTACTATCTAAATCACAAGGTAATGTAATGTTTTCTTCTACCGTTAAAATAGGAAGTAAGTTATAAAACTGGTAGATAAATCCAATATTTTTTCTTCGAAAAATGGCTAAATCATCGTCGCTATATTCATAAATATTCTTTCCATTCATTAAAACCTTGCCAGATGTTGGTTTATCTAACCCCCCTATTAAATCTAATAAAGTAGATTTTCCGCCAGATAAATGTAAGTCAATTAAAGTCTATAATGCGAAAATAGAAGATATCATTGAAAATGTTGAATGCGATATTTTATATTTAGATCCGCCATATACTCAGAATCAGTATGGAACTCAATATCA